>NZ_JARJBD010000575.1:0-367 GCF_029269925.1 Rhodococcus sp. T2V | reverse complement strand
GCACCTCCCACTACCGCCGTCGCGGCCACCTCCCATAAGTGCCGTTGCAGTACTACCGGGGCTGCGCCCCAGCCCGACGAGTCGTGGGGTGCTTGTCATCGCCCAACCCCTTCGTCGAGTGGATGTGGTGGTGCACCTCGGCGCCGACGTCGGTCTGTGAGCGGATCCTGCGCGGTGAGGGGCTCACACACCTCTGCCATGATCTGCTCGCATCGGGTCAGCATCGGGTCGGTGAACGGAAGGGCGCGGGGTGTGAAGCGGATCGTTGTCGTGAAGCGGGGTGACCGGTGATGGCCTCCTCGGAGCAGACGAAGCAGACGAAGCAGACGACCGGTGTGTATGTCTACGGCATCGTCCCGGCCGACGT
>NZ_JARJBD010000574.1:0-387 GCF_029269925.1 Rhodococcus sp. T2V | reverse complement strand
GGGTATCGACGGCGGTGCGGTACGCGGTCGCAACCGCTCGGAGGCGGCCGGGAGTGGTTGTCGGGGCGGCGAGTTCGGACAGACCCGTGCGTAGGAGATCCGACCGGTCTGCGCCGGTTCGGACGGCCGGCGCACCAGCACCCGCGCGCCCACACTCAGCGCCGCGGGCCCGGGTTTCGGGGTGTGCGTGCTGACCACTCGACCATCGGCCGGATTTTAAAAAAACGAAACTTCGTCCTCACCTGAAAAAGTGCTGGACCATTCCACCACAGGCGAACGCGGAGTTCGCGGTGGGTTCGTCGACGTGGTGCTGGTCGAGTTGGCGGTCGCGAATGAGTTCGTCGATGAGATCGCCGCGGATCTCGTCAATGCGGGTCCGGGACAGCA
>NZ_JARJBD010000573.1:0-300 GCF_029269925.1 Rhodococcus sp. T2V | reverse complement strand
CCGGGCACCGCTCCCCTCGGCGGCTTGACGGGAACCATAGGGACACCCCCCGAGCGACGAGCACGGTGAGGACGCCCGGGCTGCCCGCGTCGTCGGCGGCGTCCACATGTCCGGGTTCACCATCCGCCCGATATACCCCTTGTAGCAGGACCCGATAAACCGTTTCGTCGCCACATCCCCGGTGTCCACCGACACCTTCCCAGCGAACCGCTTGGCCACCAGTCGCACCGTCTCACCCGAGACTCCCAACCGTGCCGCGATCACCTTCTTCTCATCGACCGCCCCGACCGAGGTGTCCAG
>NZ_JARJBD010000572.1:0-302 GCF_029269925.1 Rhodococcus sp. T2V | reverse complement strand
AGAACTCACGATCAGCCGAGCTCAACGTCACCGGACGCTTCTTCTGCGAAGGCATTGACAACAGTCCTGACCGGCAGAGGGGAAGGGGAAGTCTGCCGCCAAGGGCGCGGGGTGTGAAGCGGATCGTTGTCGTGAAGCTGGCTCCGACCCCGGAGCAGTATGTGGCGCTGACATCGACACTGGAGTTGTGCAATGCGGGGGTGCAACAACACGAACTACAGCCCTTCGACGGACAGATCTTCGGCTACCCCCTAGGAGCCCGCTGATTTATCGAGGCGGTGGGGGTTGGCGGTGTGGGAGAA
>NZ_JARJBD010000059.1:0-63122 GCF_029269925.1 Rhodococcus sp. T2V | reverse complement strand
CCGACAGGCATCAACATCAACCAGAACCTGTCTCAGACAGGTTGACAACTACCGCCCGCGGTTAACAAGTACTCACGGGTGGCGGTCAGTCGGTGAGGATGATCAGCTCGCGGTCCGACGCCACCTCGACGCGCAGTCCGGCCTTCGACGCCACCCGCGCCACCCCGCGAACGTCCTGGGGTTCGGCACGGGACACGGTGAGCGCACGCGCCAGCAGACCCTTGTGGTGTTTGTTGAAATGGCTGACGACGGTGCGGGTCCCGTCCGGCTTCTCGGTGAGAACCGTGGCGATCACGGCCTCGGGAATCGGACCGAGCTGCTGGTACGTCCCCGACCGCAGGTCGACGACGAGACCGTCCGCCTCGGCGGTGATCGCCCGGGACAGTTCCGGCTTCCACAACGCCCGGAGGGTGCTCAGCCCGGGCAGCTTCGACCCGCCCGACAGCCGGTAGGCGGGGATCAGGTCACCGGCGCGCACCGCACCGAACAGGGCGGACCCCATCGCGAGCCGCGACAGCGCCTTGGACTTCTGCGCCCTGGTGAACGATTTCGCGTCGAGCGCGTCGAACAGCACACCCGTGTAGCGCTCGAGCGCGGGCCGGGTGGGGGAGACCCACAATTTGGCGTTGCGCTCGATCTCGTCGGCCTGCGTGGGGCCCAGGCCGAGCGCGAGCTGCGACGCCTCCCCGTCCGCGGCCAGCGTGACCAGCGCCTGGACCAGCATTTCACGGGTTTCGGTGAGCTGCGGCATGGACAGCTCGGCCAGGTCGAGGGGCGCGTCGGCGCCGCCGTCGGACTTGGTTTCGGAGGGAGGAAGTAGCACCAGCACGCACGAAACCCTACCGACGCGCCCGGCCTCGTCCCAGCCGACTATTCTGGTATCCCGTGATTACCCGCCTGTCCCACCTGTTCCTCCGCACGCTGCGCGACGACCCCGCCGACGCCGAGGTCCCCAGCCACAAGCTGCTGGTCCGCGCCGGTTACGTGCGTCGAATCGCGCCCGGTGTCTACTCGTGGCTGCCGCTGGGTCTGCGCGTGCTGCGCGAGGTCGAGCGGGTGGTGCGGGAAGAGATGAACGGCATCGGTGCGCAGGAGATCTCCCTGCCCGCGCTGCTGCCGCGGGAACCGTACGAGGCGTCCAACCGCTGGACCGAGTACGGCGACGGACTGTTCCGCCTGAAGGACCGCAAGGGCGGCGACTACCTGCTCGGGCCGACCCACGAGGAACTGTTCGCGCTCACCGTCAAGGGCGAGTACAACTCGTACAAGGATTTCCCCGTCACCCTGTACCAGGTGCAGACCAAGTACCGCGACGAGGAGCGCCCGCGGGCCGGCATCCTCCGCGGTCGCGAGTTCGTCATGAAGGATTCGTACTCCTTCGACCTCACCGACGAGGGGCTCACCGAGTCGTACCAGGCGCACCGCGACGCGTACGAGCGGATCTTCGCCCGGCTCGGCGTCAAGTACGTGATCGTGTCGGCGACGTCCGGTGCGATGGGCGGCAGCGCGTCGGAGGAGTTCCTCGCCGAGAGCGAGATCGGTGAGGATACGTACGTCCGCTGCCTGGAGTCCGGCTACGCCGCCAACGTGGAGGCCGTCAAGACGCTCGCTCCCGAGCCCATTCCGTTCGACGGACTGCCCGCCGCGAAGGTGTACGACACGCCGGACACCCCGACGATCGCGACGCTCGTCGCGTGGGCGAACGACGCCGACCTGGGCCGGACCGTCACTGCCGCGGACACGCTGAAGAACCTCCTCGTCAAGACCCGGCAGCCCGGCGGGAAGTGGGAACTGCTCGCCATCGGTGTCCCCGGCGACCGCGAGGTCGACGACAAGCGTCTCGGCGCCTCGCTCGAGCCCGCCGAGTTCGCACTGCTCACCGAAGCGGACTTCGAGGCCAACCCGTTCCTGGTCAAGGGGTACGTCGGACCGAAGGCGCTGCAGGCCAACGGTGTCCGGTACCTCGTCGATCCGCGCATCGTCGACGGCACCAGCTGGATCACCGGAGCCGACGAGAAGGGCAAGCACGTTGTCGGGCTCGTCGCGGGCCGCGATTTCGTCCCGGACGGCACCATCGAGGCCGCCGAGGTCCGCGGCGGCGACCCGTCACCCGACGGCGCCGGTGAACTCGTCGCGGCGCGGGGCATCGAGATCGGTCACGTCTTCCAGCTGGGTCGCAAGTACACCGACGTGTTCTCCGTGGACGTGCTCGGCGAGAACGGCAAGCCTGTCCGGCCCACCATGGGGTCCTACGGTGTCGGCGTCTCCCGTCTCGTCGCCGTGATCGCGGAACAGCACCACGACGAGAAGGGCCTGCGCTGGCCGGCCGAGGTGTCGCCCGCCGACGTGCACGTGGTGATCGCCAACAAGGACGACACCGCCCGGGAAGGCGCCGAGGGACTCGCCGCCGACCTCGACAAGGCCGGTCTCGAGGTCATCCTCGACGATCGCAAGGCGTCGCCGGGCGTGAAGTTCAAGGACTCCGAACTGCTCGGTGTCCCGCTGGTCGTGGTCGTCGGCCGCGGCTGGGGCGAGGGCAAGGTGGAGGTGCGGGACCGCTTCACCGGCGAGAGCCGCGAGGTGGCCGCCGAGTCCGCGCTGAGCGAGATCGTCAAGACCGTCAGGGGCTGATCAAACCGCCCCACGCCTTTCGTCCGGACTGTTAGCTTGGCCTGACACGTCCGGACGAAAGGCCTGCTGTGACGAACTCCCTGCTGTTCGATCCGAACTCCTACGATCCCGAGCATTTCGATCCGGAGACGCGCAGACTGCTGCGGGCGCTGATCGAGTGGTTCGAGTCGCGGGGCAAGAAGCGGCTCATCGAGGACGATCTCGAGGCGGTCTGGCCCGAGGACTTCCTGGAGTTCGTGAAACGGGAGAAGCTGTTCGCCACGTTCCTCACGCCTGCCGAGTCGGCGGGCGGCGATCCGGGTAAACGCTGGGATGCCGCACGCAACGCCGCGCTCAGTGAGATCTTCGGGTTCTACGGGCTGGCGTACTGGTACGCGTGGCAGGTGACGGTTCTGGGTCTCGGCCCCATCTGGATGAGCGGGAACCGGGCGGCGAAGGATCGCGCCGCGAGGCTCCTCGACGACGGCGGGGTGCTGGCGTTCGGCCTGTCGGAGCGGGAACACGGTGCGGACGTCTACTCGACGGATATGCTGCTGACCCCCGCCGAGGGCGATCCGGATCTCGCGTTCACCGCGAGCGGCGACAAGTACTACATCGGCAACGGCAACGTCGCGGGCATGGTGTCGGTGTTCGGCAGGCGCACCGATGTCGAGGGCAGCGACGGCTACGTCTTCTTCGTCGCGGACAGCCGCCACCCGGCGTACCACCTGCAGGGCAACGTGGTGCACGGCCAGATGTATGTCAGCACGTTCCGGCTCGAGGACTACCCGGTGCGGGAAGAGGACATCCTGCACACGGGGGTCGCCGCGTTCGAGGCCGCGCTGAACACGGTCAACGTCGGCAAGTTCAACCTGTGCACCGGTTCCATCGGTATCTCCGAGCACGCGTTCTACGAGTCGATCACCCACGCGCACAACAGAATTCTGTACGGAAACCCCGTCACCGATTTCCCGCACGTGCGCGGCAACTTCGTCGACGCGTACAGCAGGCTGGTCGCGATGAAGCTGTTCAGCGCCCGCTCCGTCGACTACTTCCGCAGCGCCGGTCTCGACGACCGCCGGTACCTGCTGTTCAACCCGATGACGAAGGCGAAGGTCACCTCCGAAGGGGAGAAGGTGATCGCGCTCCTGCACGACGTGATCGCGGCGAAGGGCTACGAGAAGAACACCTACTTCCGGGAGGCCGCCCAGCTGATCGGTACCCTGCCGAAGCTCGAGGGCACGGTGCACGTCAACGTCGGCCTGATCCTGAAGTTCATGCCGAACTACCTGCTCAACCCCGCGGACTACCCGGAGATCGGCACCCGGCTCGACGCCGCCGACGACGCCTTCTTCTGGGCCCAGGGCCCGACCCGCGGTGCGGGCAAGATCCAGTTCCACGACTGGACGAGGGTGTACGAGGCGCATTCGGACGTCCCCAACGTGGCCCGGTTCCACGAGCAGGCGACGGCGCTGCGGGAACTGCTCACCACCGCCCCGCCCGACGCCGACCAGCAGAAGGACCTCGACTTCCTGCTCGACCTCGGGCACCTGTTCTCGCTCGTGGTCTACGGGCACCTGATTCTCGAGCAGGCCGGCATCGCCGGCATCGACCGCGACCTGATCGACCAGATCTTCGACTTCCAGATTCGCGATTTCTCCGGTTATGCCGTTGCGCTGCACGGTAAATCGTCCGCCACCGAGGCTCAGCAGGAGTGGGCGCTCGGCGCGATCCGCCGGCCCGTCGTGGACGCGGAACGATTCTCGCGGGTGTGGGCGCAGGTGGAAGGGTACGACGGGGCGTACGACATGCGGCCGTAGGCACGGCGCCACGGGGTGGCGCGGCGTCATCCCTCGGGGTGCCGCTTGCACCCCCTGGGGTATCTGTGCGGGTGGGTTTTCTCAGCGCATTCTTATGTGGCACAGCAAAACCCCACCCCCACAGAAAGATCCACACATGGCACACACCTTCACGCGCACCCTTTCCGCTCTCGCGATCGCGGGCTTCGCCCTCACGGCCGGAGCGGGAATCGCCTCCGCCGATCCGGGTGGTAACGGCGGCACGGCATCGGGCGGCACCTCGCAGGGTGGCAACGGCGGCACCTCTCAGGGCGGCGCCGGCGGCAACGGGGGCGATGGCGCAGGTGGCAACGTGATCCTCGGCGGTCCGGTCATCGGCAGCCCGGGCACCACCACCGGTCCCCAGAACGCCGGCAACGGCGGCAACGGAGGAAACGGCGGGAACGCCGGAGATGCCAACGGAGGCAACGCCGGGGATGCGAACGGCGGCTCCGCGAACGGAGGCGCGGGTGCCGGTGACACGACGACCACGGACAACACCCAGAACTGCGGGTTCGTCATCTGCTGGTGACCCACTCGTGATCGCTCGATCTCGCTGAACACCCGAGGGGTCGACACCGCCAGGTGCCGGCCCCTCGGCGCCATGCCGTACCGACTACCCCCTGCCACGCACTGCGAAAGGTTCTTCCCATGTCGACTTCCTTCGGCTTCTCCACTGTCCTCACACGCACGGGTGCCGCCGTCGCGGCCGCGTTCTTCGTCCTCGCGGCGGGCGCGGGCATCGCGTCGGCGGCGCCGGACGCTCCCTCCGACGATCCCTCCGTGAGCACCCTTGCTCCCGGACCGAACGCGCAGGGTGGCAACGTCGACATCGGCGGCCCCCACGTCGGGCCGATCGCCGTGGACGGGATCAAGGCCGGGCCCGGCGGAACGAGCGTCGGCGGCCACGACTTCGGCGGACAGGGCGGCCCGGGCCTTCCCTGGGGGTGACGGGTTCCCCACCCCGGGGTGCCTGGTGGTGCCCGTCCGGACACCGCATCCTGAATCGGCAGCAGAGAACACCCTCCAGTCGCGAGCGACCCGGACCGGTTGCGTCGTCGCGGTGAGGACCCCGGAATCGGAACTCACGAGGGGAAGAGCCCGGGGTTCCTCCGCGCCGGCGCTCCGTTGCCGGATGCCTCCTCGCCGAGGGGGATCTCCGGCATGCCCGTGTCCACCCACCCCAGGGGTGGAATGCGCGACACCTCCGGGTGCGGTGGCCACCACTGGGGGTCCTGGTTGGTGCCGACGGTGCGCGGCAGAGTAGGGGACAAGCAAGAACGTAACGCTTCACCAGCCGCGAGCGAAGAAACCGAGGAGGCCATCATGACGAACACCCCGGTTGCACATGAGCACGAAGGTCGTCGCCTCACGGTCAGGACCGACGACGGGGTCCCGCTCGCGGTTCGCGAGTTCGGTTCGCCCGACGCGGCCACCACGGTGGTGTTCGTCCACGGTCACTGCCTGCGCACCGAATCCTGGTGGGCACTGCGCGAACAGCTGGTCCGCTTCTGGCGCAACGATGTTCGCATGGTCTTCTACGATCACCGGGGGCACGGTGAGTCGGGGGAGGCGCCGGCCGCGACCTACACGATCGATCAACTCGGCCGCGACCTCGGCTCCGTCCTCGACGCCGTCGCACCGCACGGTCCGGTCGTCCTCGTCGGGCACTCGATGGGCGGGATGACGGCGCTGTCCTACACGCGGCAGAACCCGGACACCATCGGTTCGCGGGTCGTGGGCATGGCCCTGATTTCGACCGCGGCGTGCGATCTCGCCGAGGCCGGTCTCGGTCGCCACCTGCGGAGCCCGGCAGTGTCGCTGTTCCGCTCCGCGGTGCGTCGGGCACCGCGGGTCGTGCACGGATCCAAGAAAGTGGGTCGCACCGTCTGCACGGCGATCGCCCGCGCGGCGAGCGCCCGCAACCGGGCCGTCGATCCGCGGCTCGCGGCCCTGGTCTCGGCCATGGTCAACACGACGTCCGTCGTCACCATGTCGAGCTTCCTCGAATCCCTGCTCGGGTTCGACGAGCGGCACTCCCTGACGGCGCTCGCACACATTCCGTCGCTGATCCTGTGCGGCTCGGTGGACATGCTCACCCCGTTCCAGCATTCCGTCGCGATGGCCTCGAAGCTCCCCGCTTCGGAACTCGTGAGCGTCGACGGCGCGGGTCACTCGGTGATCCTCGAACGCGCGGCCGACGTCGCGCTCGCCATCATCGGCCTCGTCGAGCGGATCGCCCACGGTGAGCCGGCCGCGCGCGACCGCGAGCTGATGGCCGCGTGCTGATCAGAGATCGCGCTCGTTGATGATGCCGCTGCGCATGGCCCGTTCGGCCAGGCTGACCCGCTTCTGATTCTGCGGGAGATCGCCGACGCCGAATTTCGCGAACAATGCGCGCAGATGCGTCTTGATCGCGTCGACGCTGAGGAACAACTCCTGCGCGATCTGTTGGTTCGACGCGGGATTCGCGAACGCGGCGCCGTGCTTGTACGGCCGGCACAGCGCCGTGAGGACCGCCCGCTGGGTGTCGGTCAGGGACCGGACGTCGGGCATGTCGGTCCCCATCCGGGTGGCCTCGTCGAGAGCGCCGCCGAATTCCAGGTATCGGATCTTGGTTCCGCCGATGCGGATGCTGTCGCCCTGCCGGAGCCGTCGACGGCCCGCGAGCCGCTCGCCGTTGACGAACGTGCCGTTACGGGAGAGTCCGTCGTCGAGGATGGTCCAGTGCGATCCGACGCATTCGAGCACGGCGTGGAGTCGCGAGACCTCGTCGTCCTCCGTGAGGAGTAGATCGGAGCCGGGCGACCGTCCGATCGTGACGCGCGCGGAAGTGGGGGAGAGGTCCACGGTGTGGTGGTGACCCTCCCTGTCGGAATAGCTCAGTCGAGACTCAACGGCTCGGTCCACGGCTACACCCCTTCCGCACGCTTCCATCGTGCCCCGCCGTGTGTCCGATGAGCAAGATCAAGAGCGGAAATCGCCGATCACGGATCAGTTCTCGGAGCTTGCGGCGTCCAGGGTGTTGCCGAATGCGCACACGGCGAGTTCCTCGAGCGCCGGATCCTGCCCGGCATGTTCGGGTACCTGCATGGCGAGCAGGGTGTTGAGCAGCATTCCGTTGGCGATGAAGGTGCGGGCCCGTTCGGGGCTGCAGCCGGTGCGCGTGCGGATCTGTGTGTAGAGCCGGGACATCCAGTCGCGCGCCAGTGCGCCGATCTCCGGATTCGCGCCGGACGTGAAGCCATGCATCATCACGAGCAGGAGGTCGCGGTCCTCGAGCAGTTCGGTGTACGCGACGCCCATCGGGAGCCATGATTCGTCATTCTCGGGGTCGGCGGCGACACCGTCGAACCAGGGTTCGAAGGTGTCGAGAATCCGGGACATCGCGCGGTCGAAGACATCGGCGAACAGCCGCGATTTCGAACCGAACATCCGGACCACGTACGGCTGCGACACCCCGGCCTCGCGTGCGACGGCGTCGGTGCTGGTGCCGTGATAGCCGTCCCTGGCGAACGCGCGGGAGGCGGCGGCCAGTACGAGTTCACGCCGTTCCGTCGCGCTCATGCGGGTCTGTTTCACGGGCGAGGCCATGTTGACATGTTATCAGTTGATTACTAGTCTCCGAAATAAGTAATCATCTGATGCTTACAACTCTGGTTTCCTCTACCCACGACTCGGATGCGAGGTCCCGTCATGACGACACTCTCCGAACGCCTCGACCACGAATCGGCGGCGCCGCCCCCGGGGCATCGCCGCGGCCGGACGGTGCCGGTGTGGCTGGCGATCGCCGCCGCCTCGATCCCGATGTTCATGGCCACCCTCGACAACCTTGTGATGACCAGCGCCCTGCCGGTGATCCAACGCGACCTGAGTGCGTCGGTGGGGCAGTTGCAGTGGTTCCTGAACGCCTACACGCTGGCCTTCGCGACCTTGATGCTGACGCTGTCGGCGCTGGGCGACCGGCTCGGACGCCGGCGTGTATTCCTCTGGGGCATAGTGCTCTTCGCGCTGGCATCGATCGCCTCGGCGCTCTCGACCACCTCCGAGATGTTGATCGCGGCGCGGGCCGTCCAGGGTGTCGGCGCGGCCGCGATCATGCCGCTCTCGCTGACCCTGCTCGCCGGGGCCGTGCCGCTCGCCAAGAGGGCCCTCGCCATCGGGATCTGGGGCGGCGTCTCGGGGCTCGGAATCGCTCTCGGCCCGGTGATCGGTGGCGCCGTCGTCGACGGGGTGTCGTGGCAGGCCGTGTTCTGGATCAACGTTCCCGTCGCCGCGGTCGCGATCCCGTTGGCGCTCTACGCGCTCGGCGAGTCGACGGGGAAGCGGCAACCGCTGGATCCGCTCGGCGTCGTGCTGGCCGGGGCCGCGGTGTTCCTCGGAGTCTGGGGCATCGTGCACGGCAACGACGACGGCTGGACCAGTGCCACGGTTCTCGGGGCCCTCGTCGCAGCGGTGGTGCTGCTCGCGGCGTTCGTGGTGCGCGAGTTGCGCACACCGTTTCCCGTGATGCCGCTGCGGTTGTTCCGGTCCCGTCAGTTCTCCCTGGCCAACGTGATCGGGCTGACGTTCACGCTGGGAATGATGGGTGCCGTCTTCCTCCTGTCGCAGTACCTCCAGATCGTCATGGGGTATTCCCCGTTCGAGGCCGGCCTGAGGACGCTGCCGTGGACGGCGGCACCCATGGTGGTGGCGCCGATCGCGGGGTTGCTCGCGCCTCGGCTGGGCGTCCGGACGCTCCTCGTCACCGGACTCGTGCTGCAGGGACTGTCACTGCTCTGGATGGCGTCGCTCATCGTTCCCGGCGCCACCTACGGCAGCATGGTTCCGGCGTTCGTGATGGCCGGCGCGGGAATGGGTCTGACGTTCGCCCCCAACGCGACCGCCGTCCTCGCCGACATGCCCGAGGCCGACCACGGCACGGCCAGTTCGACCAACGCGACGCTCCGGGAGATCGGAGTCGCGCTGGGGATCGCGCTGCTGACCGCGGTGTTCCTCGGTGCGGGCGGCAGCCTCACGCCGACCGGGTACATCGACGCCCTCGCGCCGGCGCTGTACATGGGAGCCGGATCCGTGGCGGTCGCGGTCGTCGCCGCCGCCCTCATGCCGGGACGGTCGAAGGCGGTCCTGGCGTCGACGTGACGGGGCCGGACCGGGTGTCAGTCCTGCCAGCCCGGCCGGACCAGGCCCCACTCGTACGCCATGACCACCAGTTGTGTGCGGTCCCTGGCGCCGAGTTTCAGCAGAATCCGGCTGACGTGCGTGCGGGCGGTGGCCGGGCTCAGGAACAGTCGCGAGCCGATCTCGGCGTTGGTGAGGCCCTCGGCGATCAGGATCATCACCTCGCGTTCACGATCGGTGAGGTCGTCGAGGCGGCCGGAGTGCGGCGGCCGTCTGGCGTGGGTCGCGAACTCCGCGACCAGTTTCCGCGTCACAGACGGCGACAGCAGGGCATCCCCGTCGGCCACCACACGGACCGCCCGCACCAGTTCGGCGGGTTCGGTGTGCTTGACCAGGAAACCCGTCGCCCCCGCGCGCATCGCCTCGAAGACGTACTCGTCCAGTTCGAAGGTGGTGAGCACCACCACCCGCACGCCGGACAGTACGGGATCGGCGGCGATACGCCGGGTCGCCTCCAGTCCGTCGAGCACCGGCATCCGGATGTCCATGAGGACGACGTCGGGAACCAGCGTCCGGGTCAAGCTCACCGCTTGCTCGCCGTTCTCGGCTTGACCGGCCACGGCGATGTCCGGCTGGGCGTCGAGCAGGGCGGCGAAACCCGCCCGCACGAGGGCCTGATCGTCGGCGACGAGTACGCGAATCGTCATGTCCGGTCAACCATGTCGTGCCCGAGGGGGAGCGTCGCCTGCACCCGGAAGCCGCCGCCCGGCCCGCTCCCGGCGATCAGCTCACCGCCGAGGGCGAGGGCGCGTTCCCGCATGCCGGGGATGCCGTTGCCGCCGCCACCGGCCGACGCGCCGTCCGGGCCCCGTCCGTCGTCGTCGATCCGGACGCGGACGGACGTGGGCGAGTACGTCACCGTGACGTCGGCCGACGAGCCGCCGGAGTGGCGGGCCACATTCGTCAGCGACTCCTGCACGATGCGCGCGGCAGCGACGTCGACCACAGCGGGCAACGGCCGCGGAACACCCTCGACGACCGTCGTCACCGCGAGACCCGCGGCGCGGGCACGCTCGACCACACCGTCCAGGTCCCCGATCCCGGCGGTGGGCGCGGTGGGCGGGCTGTCGTCGCCGCGCAGCGACGCCAGCAGCGCGTGGACGTCGCCGATCGCGTCGCGGCTGGCGACCTTGATCGCGGACAGTGCCTCCTGCGACTGTTCGGGTCTGCTGTCCCACAGCTCGAGTGCGACCGACGCCTGCACGTTGATGAGCGAAAGACTGTGTGCCAGAACATCGTGCAGCTCGCGGGCGATCGCGAGCCGCTCCTCGCTGGCCCGGCGGCGCTGCTCGTCCAGGGTGCTGCGTTGCGCCGCCTCGGCGCGTTGCCTGCGGGCGTCGAGCGTCCCGCGGCGCTGACGGATGATCTCGGCGGCGGCGAGGAGCACCAGCAGCCAGGCCGCGATGCCGGTGAGGGCGAGGAGCGACGGAGCCTCGGCGGCCGAGACGGCGGGCACGGCGAAGACGATCAGCACGTAACCGACCGCGAGGATCGGATACGTGCGCCAGCGCGACCCGGCCGTCGCCGCGCCGAGGAACGCGACCACGAGCGACAGGAACACCGGGCCGTACCCGTAACCCCGGACGACGTACAGGACCGTGACGGCGAGGACGACGAGCAGGACCGTGACCGGCGACCGTCGCCGGAAGAGCAGCGCGAGCGGACCGCACACCAGCAACGCGAAGCCCGCCGCGTCCAGCGGCGTCGCCCACGACTGGTTGTGGTTGGCGCCCACACTGCCGACGACCTGCACGATTGCGACGCCCAGGGCGATCAGGACGTCCCGCGGTGCGATCGACGTGTCCCTCCGGCCGGTGTGCACCACCCGAACGTAGACCCGATCCGGCGACGCTGTCATCGTCCGCGACACGTACGCGAGAAGACGCGCGCAGGCGGATGTGCGCGCCGTCCGCGGGGCCGAGGCTGGAGCCATGACTTCCGACATCGTGGTCACCGACAGGTTGACCAAACGCTACGGCGAACACACGGCGGTCGACGCCGTCAGCCTGACCGTGCGGGCGGGCGAGGTGTACGGGTTCCTCGGACCGAACGGCGCAGGCAAGACCACCACACTGCGCATGCTCAGTGGCCTCGTCCGGCCGACCTCCGGGACCGCGACGCTCTTCGGGTGCGCACCCGGTGGCGGCGCGGTGGCGGCGCGTACCGGTGTGCTGATCGAAGGCCCCGGCTTCTTCCCCTACCTGTCCGGGCGCGACAACCTGCGGGTGCTGAGCAGATACCGCCGGCTGCCGGACGATGCGGTGGAATCCGCGCTGCACCGGGTGGGCCTGTGCGATCGCGGGCACGACCGGTTCCGCACCTACTCGCTCGGGATGAAGCAGCGCCTCGGTGTCGCGGCCGCACTCCTCGGCGAACCCGACCTGCTGATCCTCGACGAACCCACCAACGGTCTCGACCCGGCGGGGATGGCCGAGATGCGGGAACTGATAGTCGAACTCGCCGATTCCGGGCATTCCGTGATGCTGTCCAGCCACATGCTCAGCGAGGTGCAGGAGATCTGCGATCGCGTCGGCGTGATCTCACGCGGGGAGTTGATCGCGCAGTCCACCGTCGCCGAACTGCGCGGCGGCACCAGCCTGCTGGTACGCGCCGATCCGCGGGAGCGGGCCGAGAGGGTGCTCGCGGAACTGCTGGGGCGCGACGTCGTCGACACGGTGGGTGACGCGTTCGCCGTCGCCGTGTCGCCGGAACTGGCCCCGAAGGTGGCCCGTGTTCTCGTCGACGCGGGAATCGACCTGCACGAGTTGTCCCGGCGGGAGCGGTCGCTCGAGGACGTCTTCTTCGCGATGACGTCGGACAGCAGTCCCGGCGACCGCACGGCGAGCAACGAACCGAGGAGAATGTCATGAATGCAGTGATCGCCAGCACGCGAGCAGAGCTTCTCCGACTGCGGAAGTGGCCGTCGATGTGGGTGCTGCTCGCCGCGTGGATCGTGCTGAACCTGGTCTTCGTCTATCTGTTCAACTACATCACCCTCGAGACCGGCGGCACTACCGACATGGCGTCGTCGGCGCCCCCGGACGTGCTGCTCGCGCAGATGCTGCCCTCGGCGGTGCCCCAAGTGTTCACCCAGGGCATGGCCATGTTCGGGGGTGCGCTGATGCTCATCCTCGGCGCGCTCACCATCGGCAGCGGCTACGGGTGGGGGACGTGGAAGACCGTGTTCACCCAGGGCCCTTCGCGATCGGCTGCACTCGCCGGAACACTCCTCGCGCTGCTGACCGTGGTAATCGGACTCGTTGTCACCGTCGCGGCCGTCGACGTCGGGGTGGCCACCGTCATCGCCGCGGCCGAATCGGAGCCGGCGAATCTGCCTGCCGCGTCTGCGACGCTGACGGCGCTCGCCTCCGGGATGCTCATCCTCGCCATGTGGACCGCGGCGGGTGTCGTCGTCGGCGCCCTCGCGCGGGGGCCCGCGTTGTCCGTCGGTCTCGGGCTCGTGTGGGTGCTGGTGGTCGAAAACCTGCTCCGCGGAGTCGCCGCCGTCCTCGACCCCGTGTCGGTGGTGACGGACTTCCTCCCCGGCACCGCCGCGGGCTCGCTGGCCGGCTCACTGCGCGACTTCGGCGGCGACACCACCCCGGGAGTCCTGAACATCCTCGACGGCGGCACGTCGGTGCTCGTCCTGGCCGGCTACGTCGCCGCGTTCGCGGCAGGCACGATCTGGCTCGTCCGCCGCCGCGACGTGAACTGACGGCCACGGCTCAGAACAGCGGACCGCCGCCGAACGGTTCCCGGTGCGACGGCGGGGTGCGGCCCTGCGTGTCGGTGATGCCGTATTCGACGGCCAGCTCCGCCGTCACGAACGTGTGGCCGCTGCGGTCCGGCAGGGTGGGGTCCGCGGTGAGGGCGCAGATCACCTCGCCGACGAACTCGGGAGACTCGGCGTCCGCCACGGGAAAGCCGGCAATGGTCTCCATCCCGCTGGCGACGATCATCTCCGTGCGCACGATGCCCGGCCACAGCGAGACCGCACGGACGCCGTGCGGAGCCAGCTCCGCCGCCATGTCGCTGGCCATTTTGTCCAACCCGGCCTTGGACATGCCGTAGAGGACCGAGTGGAGATGTCCCCGGGTCCCGAACGACGAGATGTTCGCGATCAACCCGGACCGCCGGGGCACCATCAACCGTGCTGCCTCCACGGACGCGACGTAATGGGCGCGCAGTCCGACGCCGATCAGCGAGTCCCAGTCGCCGAGGGGCCGTTCCCAGAACGGTGTGCTGAACCCGCCGAATCCCGCGGGGGCCGCCCACACGTTGTTGACCAGCAGGTCGAGTCGGCCTGACTGCTCGTCCGAGATCCGGGCGAACAGGGCGTGGACCTCCTCGTCGACGCGGTGATCGCACGCCACCGCGATGCCGGTGCCCCCGCCGTCGGTGGTCGCCCGCGCGGACGCCGACAACGGGCTGTCCGCGGCCACCGGGCCGCGTCCGGTGACGTAGACGGTCCACCCGGCGGCTCCCAGCGCGGTCGCGACGCCCTTACCGACGCCGCGGCTTCCCCCGGTGACCAGTGCTACCCCGGCGCTCACTGGACGACCACCGTGTCCTCGGTGAGCGGGCGGGTGATCGACCATCGAGTGGTGAAGTGGCATCGCGACATTCGCCATTCGCCGTCCTCGAAGCGGTAGGCGTCGTCGTACTCGCCGGCGGACACGGTCTCCGTCCGCTTCAGCAGATCGACCTGGCGGAACTGCAGCGTCCACGTACCGGTCGCCTCGGTGTCGCCGTGCAGCACGATGTCCGGATGGAAGCCGTGATGCATGTCCAGGATCACGTGCTCGCCGTCCACCTCGTGGAGCGCGATCCTGCGGAAGACGTCCGTGAGCCGGTCGGCGTCGTCGAACCGGCCGAGGGGGCCGAAGTCGACGGAAGCCCCGGACGCGACGAAGCAGGCACGGAACGCGTCCGGATCCTTGCCGTCGCACGCTCGCCAGTAGCGGTACTTGAGGGCCTTGATCGCGGTCACCCGCTCCAGGTCCGCCACACGCTGCTCCACCGAGCGTTCGTCCACGCCGCCGTCCTCCCGTTGCCGTTCAGTGTGTCGGGAGACACGCTAAGCCGGGAGCGCGCCGGGTGGGGGCACGATCCCGGTGGGCGGGAACCTCCGTGTCAGGGCTGGCCGGGAAACGGGTCGACCACCGGATCGGTTCCGAGTGCCACCCGCCAGGTGGCCTCCCGGACGGCGGCGTCGGTCAGCGCGGTCACGCCGAGCGTCCGGGTGTCCGCCGTCTCGCCGTGTTCGACGACCGCCCGCCAGGCGACCGCGGTGTCCGCCTCGACCTGGGCCGCGAGTTGCGCGGCGGTGATCGGGTCGGTGACCGGGAACGGCAGCGTGTAGCCCGCTTCGGCGGCCGGGGCCGTCAGACCCGCCGCGGTCAGCGTGTCCAGGAGTTCGTCCCGGCGGGCCCGGTGGGCCGCGGCGGCGGTGGCCACCTGCGCCGCCCGCGTGGGATTCGAGAAGGCGGCGACCACCCCGTAGGCGAACACCGCGGAATGTTCGGCGGCCAGCGCGTCGCCGAGGCTCTTGCTCTCGGCTTCGGTGGGTGTCGTCACGGCAGCACCACCGCCAGGTACGTTCCGCACGCGGCGCTGATCGACGCACACAGTCCCGCGCGGTACGCGGTCAGCGCGCGTGCCGAGTCGGCTGCACTGCGCTGCGACTCGGCCAGGTCGGCCCGCAATTGCTCGAGACCGGGCGGAGGCGCGGGTGCGGTCGGTGTCGCCGACGCGGGAGCGGACGTGGTCGGCGCGGTGCCGTCCGGGTAAGTTCCCGCGGCCCTGGCGATTTCGGCGTCCAACGCGTCGGCGTGCGCGGTGCGCTGGGCGCGGACGAGTTCGAGTGCTGCGCCGCGGTCGGGCAGTAGTGCGATGGTCGCCGCCGCGCCCGCGGCGTCGCGACGCGCCAGACGCGACTGAGCGACCAGTGAATCGACCTCGGTGTCGGCGTCCTCGCCGTCTGCGCATCCCGCGAGCACGGGGACGCTCGCGACGCCGAACGCGGAGGCTGCTGCGAACCGGAGAGCGGTGCGCCGGGACACGGCCGGACCGGATGTCGGGGGCCGGGAGACGGTGGGCATGAGCACCGGTCCATGGTGCCAGGTCGGGCCGCGATCCCGGGAATCGAGCACCGGGGCTGGTCACGGGCGCCCCGAATCGGCGTTACTCTTAGATGCTCGAACCCGTCCCGACGGGTTCGAGGTGCTGCCCTGTGCGGCACGGTGACCTGCAGACCACGACACACGACGAGCGACAACTGAAACGAGGAGCTTCCCCGATGCCGGTTCCATCCAAGGAGAGGGTGACGGAGCTCATCTCCGATCTGGTCCAAGGCCAGGGCTACGACCTGGAGGACGTTGCGGTCACCCTCGCGGGCAGGCACAGCGCAGTCCGGATCATGGTGGACAGCGACGCCGGGCTCGAACTCGACGCGGTCGCGAACCTCAGCCACGAGATCTCCGAGGTGTTCGACTCGGTATCCGATTTCGGGGAGTCCCCGTACACGCTCGAGGTCACGTCCCCCGGCATCGACCGGCCGCTCACGCACGAGCGGCACTGGCAGCGGGCCCGCGGCCGCAAGGCCCGGATCGACCTCGCGCACGAGACCGTCGTGGGCCGGATCGGGGCGCTCGACGGCGACTCGGTCGCGGTGGTGATCGGCTCGCGCACCGGTCCGGACGTTCGGCGCATCGCGCTCCCGGACATTCAGAAAGCTGTTGTGCAGGTGGAATTCTCGAAACCCGACCCGAGGGAGCTGGAACTCGCCGGCGGAATACCCGAGGGTCGCGTGGCACCTGCGGACGCAGACGCGTCGGAAGATGAAGAAGTAGTAGAGGGGCTGGACAAGTGAATATCGACATTGCGGCGCTACGCGCCATCGAAGCCGACAAGGGCATCTCGATCGAGACCGTCATCTCGACCATCCAGACGGCGCTGCTCACCGCCTACCGGCACACCGAGGGACATCAGCAGCACGCCCGGATCGACGTCGACACCAAGAGCGGCATCGTGCGGGTGATGGCGCACGACGTCGACTCCGACGGCAACATGGTCGGCGAGGAGTGGGACGACACCCCGGAAGGTTTCGGCCGGATCGCGGCGACCACCGCGCGCCAGGTCATTCTCCAGCGGCTGCGCGACGCCGAGCACGAGCGGAGCTTCGGCGAGTACTCCACCCACGAGGGTGAGATCGTCGGCGGCGTGATCCAGCGCGACACCCGGGCGAATTCGCGCGGCATGGTCGTGGTGCGGATCGGGAGCGAGGCCAGCGGCGCCGAGGGCCTGATCCCGCCCGCCGAGCAGGTGCCCGGGGAGAACTACGAACACGGCGAGCGGCTCAAGTGTTACGTCGTCGGTGTCGCCCGCGGACAGCGCGGGCCGCAGATCACGTTGTCGCGCACCCACCCGAACCTCGTGCGCAAACTGTTCGCGCTCGAGGTTCCGGAGATCGCGGACGGCTCGGTCGAGATCATCGCCGTCGCCCGCGAGGCAGGACACCGGTCGAAGATCGCCGTCCAGTCGCGGGTGCAGGGGCTGAATGCGAAGGGCGCATGCATCGGGCCGATGGGTCAGCGGGTGCGCAACGTGATGAGTGAGCTCGCCGGCGAGAAGATCGACATCATCGACTTCGACGACGACCCGGCCCGGTTCGTCGGCAACGCGCTGTCACCGTCGAAAGTGGTCTCCGTCACTGTGGTGGATCCGGAGGCCCGGGCCGCGCGTGTCGTCGTCCCCGACTTCCAGCTGTCCCTCGCCATCGGCAAGGAAGGGCAAAATGCCCGTCTTGCTGCGCGCTTGACCGGGTGGCGAATCGACATCCGCAGTGACGCCGCACCCGCTCCCGAGTCGGCAGGCGGACCCGCCGCGACCAGTCGTTGAGCCGGGAATGCGGAGATCGGGGCAAGTCGGCGGTAGAGTGGTCAATGGTTCAGCATGAGCATCCCGATTCCGCGCGCGTTCCTACCGGTTCACCGGTCCGAACATGCATAGGATGTAGGGAGCGCGCGCTGGCTGTCGATCTGCTCAGGGTTGTGGTTAGTGAGAGCGGGCCGCAAGGTCATGTTCTCGCCCCGGACCCGAGGCGCAGGCTTCCCGGTCGAGGTGCGTGGCTGCACCCCGTCGAGGTTTGCCTGAGTCTCGCGGAACGACGCCGAGCATTCGGCAGAGCGCTGCGAGTGTCCGGAAGTGTCGACACGTCAGAAGTCGACCACTGGGTACGCGCAGGGCACCCACCCAGAGCAGTACCTCTCGAACAGAACAGGCACAAGCACTCATGAGCACACCGTGAAGCACCAGCGATGATCGTCCATCGGAGATAACCCGAGGTCGTGCGGGCCCCTCTCAGGGGAGCCTCCTGCTCGACCTCATCAGTGAGGAGAGCAGTGGCAGGCAAGGCCCGCGTGCACGAGTTGGCTAAAGAACTCGGTGTCACAAGTAAAGAACTACTCGCAACGCTCAAGGAGCAGGGCGAGTTCGTGAAGTCGGCGTCCTCCACGGTGGAGGCGCCCGTCGCCAGGCGTCTGCGGGAGTCCTTCCCGTCGGCGAAGTCGGCCGATTCCGCAGCCCGTCCGGCTGCCAAGCCCGGCGCGCCCGTGCCGAGCGCCCCCGTGACCTCGGCCAAGCCGGGCGGACCCCGTCCCGGCCCCAAGCCGGCAGCCCCGGCTCCGGCCGCACCCGCTGCAGCAGCACCCGCGCCCACTCCCGAGGCTCAGGCCCCGGCACCGGCCGCACCCGCAGCGAGCGCAGTCACCCCGGCCGCACCGGCGAGCAATGCTCCCAAGCCCGGTCGCCCCACCCCGGCTGCCCTGGCTCCGGCAGCACCCGCAGCCCCGGCCGCCCCGGCGGCGGCCAGTGCTCCCGCGGCTCCGTCCACGGGCGCCAAGCCCGGCGGACCCCGTCCCGGCCCGAAGCCCCCGCGCGTCGGTAACAACCCGTACTCCTCGGCTCCGGCCGAGCGTCCGGCACCCCGTCCGGCTCCCGGCGCGCCGCGCCCGGGTGCACCCCGTCCGGCTCCCGGCCAGGGTGGACCCCGTCCGGCACCGGGGCAGGGCGGTCCCCGTCCGGCTCCCGGCCAGGGCGGTCCCCGTCCGGCTCCCGGCCAGGGCGGTCCCCGTCCGGCACCGGGGCAGGGCGGTCCCCGTCCCAGCCCCGGCTCGATGCCTCCTCGCCCCAACCCGGGCGCGATGCCCGCTCGTTCGGCACGTCCCGCTCCCGGCGGTCGTCCCGGCCGTCCCGGCGGAGCCCCCGGCGGTCGTCCCGGTGGCGGCGGCGGTGGATACCGCGGCGGCGGAGCACCCGGTGCCGGCGCAGGCGCGCCCGGTGGCGGAGCACCCGCAGGTGGTTTCCGCGGTCGTCCCGGTGGCGGTGGACGCCCCGGTCAGCGCGGTGCGGCAGCAGGTGCGTTCGGTCGTCCCGGTGGCGCCCCGCGCCGTGGTCGCAAGTCGAAGCGGCAGAAGCGCCAGGAATACGATTCCATGCAGGCGCCCGCCGTCGGCGGCGTGCGGTTGCCCCGTGGCAACGGCGAGACCATTCGCCTCGCCCGCGGTGCTTCCCTGTCGGACTTCGCGGAGAAGATCGACGCGAACCCCGCAGCGTTGGTGCAGGCACTGTTCAACCTCGGCGAGATGGTGACGGCGACCCAGTCGGTCAACGACGAGACGCTCGAACTGCTCGGCGGCGAGATGAACTACGTCGTCCAGGTCGTCAGCCCGGAGGACGAGGACCGCGAGCTGCTCGACAGCTTCGACCTCACCTACGGCGAGGACGAAGGCGGCGAGGAGGACCTCGAGTCCCGGCCGCCGGTGGTCACCGTCATGGGCCACGTCGACCACGGTAAGACCCGACTGCTCGACACGATCCGCAAGGCCAACGTCCGTGAGGGCGAGGCCGGCGGCATCACGCAGCACATCGGTGCGTACCAGGTGCTGACCGAGCTCGACGGCAACGAGCGTCTCGTGACGTTCATCGACACCCCCGGTCACGAGGCCTTCACGGCCATGCGTGCCCGTGGTGCCAAGGCCACCGACCTCGCGATCCTGGTCGTCGCCGCCGACGACGGCGTCATGCCGCAGACGGTGGAAGCGATCAACCACGCCCAGGCGGCCGACGTGCCGATCGTGGTCGCGGTGAACAAGATCGACAAGGAAGGCGCGAACCCGGACAAGATCCGGCAGCAGCTCACCGAGTACGGACTGGTCACCGAGGAATACGGCGGAGACACCATGTTCGTCGACATCTCGGCGAAGCAGGGCACCAACATCGACGCGCTGCTCGAAGCTGTGCTGTTGACGGCGGACGCCGCCCTCGACCTGCGGGCCAACCCGGACATGGACGCTCAGGGTGTCGCCATCGAGGCGCACCTCGACCGTGGACGCGGCCCCGTCGCGACCGTGCTCATCCAGCGCGGAACGCTGCGGGTCGGCGACTCGATCGTGGCCGGCGACGCATACGGACGTGTGCGCCGCATGGTCGACGAGCACGGCGACGACGTGCTCGAGGCCCTGCCCTCGCGTCCCGTCCAGGTGGTCGGCTTCACGTCGGTCCCCGGTGCAGGCGACAACCTGCTCGTGGTCGACGAGGACCGCATCGCCCGTCAGATCGCCGACCGGCGCAATGCGCGGAAGCGCAACGCCCTGGCCGCGAAGAGTCGCAAGCGCATCAGCCTCGAGGACCTGGATTCGGCTCTCAAGGAGACGTCGCAGCTCAACCTCATCCTCAAGGGCGACAACTCGGGAACCGTGGAGGCCTTGGAAGAGGCGCTGCACGGCATCGAGATCGACGACGAGGTGCAGTTGCGGGTCATCGACCGCGGTGTCGGTGGCGTCACCGAGACCAACGTCAACCTGGCCGCTGCGTCGAACGCGATCATCATCGGGTTCAACGTGCGCGCCGAGGGCAAGGCGACCGAGTTGGCGAACCGCGAGGGCGTCGACATCCGGTACTACTCGGTGATCTACCAGGCCATCGACGAGGTCGAGAAGGCTCTCAAGGGCATGCTCAAGCCGATCTACGAAGAGGTCGAGCTGGGCAAGGCGGAGATCCGCGCGATGTTCCGTTCGTCCAAGGTCGGCAACATCGCCGGTTGCCTCGTCACCTCGGGTACCATCCGTCGCAATGCGAAGGCCCGGCTGCTGCGTGACAACACGGTTGTCGCCGAGACCGTCACCATCTCCTCGCTGAAGCGGGAGAAGGAGGACGCTGTCGAGGTACGCGAGGGTTACGAGTGCGGTTTGACGCTCACCTACTCCGACATCAAGGTCGGTGACGTCATCGAGGCCTATGAGCTTCGGGAAAAGCCGCGCGACTAGTCGCCATCCGTTTGGGGTGACGTAGCAGCGTCATCCGGCGTGCGCTTCTCCGGCCGAGTCGATCGGCCGGGGGAGCGCACGTCTCCCCGAAGGAGGAAAGTTTGTACGTCGGTGCGCTCGAGCTCGACATCTTGCTCGGTGACGTGCGATCTCTGAAAGAGAAACGTGCAATGGTCAAACCGGTTCTGGCGGAGCTGCGACGTTACGGCGTCTCGGCGGCGGAGACCGGGGAACAGGATCGGTACCGCCGGTCGATGCTCGGCGTCACGATGGCGAGTTCGGCGGTCGACCACGTACACGAGGTGCTCGACACGTGCGAACGGCACGTCGCCGGGATGCCGGAACTGCAACTCCTTGCGGTCCGGCGGAGGATTTTCGGCCCCGAGGACTGATTCGGAGCGCCGTGCCCGCCCCGCCGCATGCGCGGCCCGGCGTGCAGAATGAACTACAGCTACACCGCAACTTCACAATTTATCCAGCGGCCAGGGAGAGGAGTCTGATTGTCATGGTGGATCCCGCCCGGGCACGCAAACTCGCCAAGCGCATCGGCACGATCGTCGCGACGGCGATCGACCACGAAATCAAGGACCCTCGCCTGGCGTTCGTCACGATCACCGATACCAAGGTGACGGCCGACCTACACGACGCCACTGTCTACTACACCGTGATGGGCGCCGACCTCGAGTCCGAACCGGATCTCGTGTCCGCGGCTGCGGGACTGGAGAAGGCGAAGGGTGTTCTGCGCTCGAAGGTGGGTGCAGGCACCGGAGTCCGGTTCACGCCGACGCTGACGTTCGTCGCGGACACGGTCCCCGACACGGCGCGGCACATGGAGGAACTCCTCGCCCGCGCCCGCGCCGCCGACGACGAGGTCGCGCGGGTCGCGGCCGGCGCGTCCCCGGCCGGCGACCCCGACCCGTACAAGGAACCCCGAGTCGAGGACGCGGACGACGCCGAAGTCGACGAGCCGTCCCGTTCCCGCCAGGCGGACTGACACGAACCGACATGACCCACACTCAGGAGACGTCCCTGTCTGATCTCGATCGTCACGAGGTGTTTCTGCCGCAAGCGGTCGCCGTTCTCGAGAACGCGACGTCGGTGACGATTCTGTGTCACGTCCAACCCGATGCCGACACGATCGGCAGTGGACTCGCCCTGGCATTGGTGCTCGAGCGCAAAGGGATTCCGGTGCAGGTCGCGTTCGGTGCGCCCGACGAACTGCCGGAGTCGATGCGGGAACTGCCGGGCACCCACCTGCTGGTGCCCGCGGACCAGGTGCGCCGCAACGTCGATCTGCTCGTGACCGTCGACTGCGGGAGCGCCGGACGCCTCGGGAAGCTCGCCGACCGGCTCGCGAACGCGGGGGAGACCCTGGTCATCGATCACCACCGGTCCAACACCCGGTTCGGTCGCATGAACCTGATCGACGAGTCGGCGGAGTCGACGACCGCTGTCGTGGCGCAGATGTTCGACGTGTGGGGTGTGGACATCGACGCCGACCTCGCGCACTGCCTGTACGCGGGTCTCGTGACCGATACCGGTTCGTTCCGCTGGGTGCAGCCCGGCACCCACACCCTCGCGGAGCGGCTCCTCGCCACCGGCATCGACGGGGCGCGCATCGCCCGTCGCCTGCTCGACACCCACCCGTTCGGCTGGCTGCCGATGCTGTCGTCGGTGCTCGGATCGGCGACGCTCGTCCCCGAGGCGGCGGGCGGGCGGGGACTCGTCTACGCCGTCATCCGGCAGGCCTACGTCGGGGATCTGCGCTCGGAAGAGATCGAGAGCGTCATCGACATCGTCCGGACGACGTCCGAGGCGGAGGTCGCGGCCGTCCTCAAGGAGGCGGTGGACGGCACGTGGTCGGTGTCGCTGCGGTCGAAATCCGACGTGGACGTCTCGGTCGTCGCCGGGTACCTCGGCGGCGGCGGTCACCGGTTCGCCGCCGGCTACACGGCCGTGAACTCTGCGGACGAGATCGTGAACTCGCTCGTCGAATCGCTCGGCTGAGGTCCGAAATCGTTGGCTGAGGTTTCGGAAGTCACGGGCGACGCGACCGCCCGGACGGTGTTCGGGCTGGCGTTGCCGGCGCTCGGTGTCCTCGCGGCCGAACCGATCTATCTGCTCTTCGACATCGCTGTCGTCGGCCGTCTGGGTGCGCTGGCGCTCGCCGGTCTTGCCGTCGGTGGCCTCATTCTCGCCCAGGTCAGCACCCAGCTGACGTTCCTGTCCTACGGCACGACGGCGCGCGCGTCCCGCATGCACGGGGCCGGCGACGAGCGCGGCGCGGTCCGGGAGGGTGTCCAGGCCACCTGGCTGGCACTGGGTATCGGCGCGCTGGTGATCGCGCTGGTCCACCTGCTCGGACGCCCGGTCACGTCGGCGATAGCGGGCGGCTCCGACATCGCGGCGGCCGCCGGGAGCTGGTTGCGGATCGCGGTGTTCGGCGCCCCGCTGATCCTCATCGCGATGGCGGGCAACGGCTGGATGCGCGGTGTGCAGAACACGGTGCGGCCCCTGCGTTTCGTGATCGCCGGTCTGGTCGTATCGGCCGTGGCCTGCCCGGTGCTGGTGCACGGATTGTGGGGCGCGCCGCGGCTGGAACTCGAGGGTTCGGCGGTCGCGAACGTGACCGGGCAGGCCGTGTCCGCGAGTCTGTTCGTCGGGGCGCTGGTGGTGGAGCGGGTGCCGTTGCGCCCGCGGTGGCACGTCATGCGCGCCCAGATGGTTCTCGGCCGCGACCTGATCCTGCGGAGTCTGGCGTTCCAGGCGTGCTTCCTCTCGGCCGCCGCCGTCGCGTCCCGGTTCGGCGCGGCCGCGGTCGCCGCCCACCAGGTGGTGCTGCAGCTGTGGAACCTCGTGGCCCTCACCCTCGACTCCCTGGCGATCGCCGCGCAGGCGCTCGTCGGTGCCGCACTCGGTGCCGGGCACGCTGCAGGCGCCACGCGACTGTCGTGGCGCATCACCCGGTGGTCCACGATCTTCGCGGCCGGACTCGCCCTGATCTTCGCCCTCGGTCACGGCGTGATCCCCGAACTGTTCACCTCCGACCGGGCCGTGCTCGACGAGATGGCGGTGGCGTGGTGGTTCTTCGTCGCGATCATGCCGGTGGCCGGCGTCGTGTTTGCGCTCGACGGAGTGCTGCTCGGGGCCGGGGACGTCGCCTTCCTCCGGAACGCCACCCTGGCCTGCGCGCTGGCCGGGTTCCTGCCACTGATCTGGCTGTCGATGCTGAACGACTGGGGCCTGGCGGGAATCTGGACGGGACTCACGGTGTTCTTGATTCTTCGGATGCTTGCGGTCGTGTGGCGGGTCGGATCGGGCCGCTGGGCAGTGGTCGGGGCCGACCTGCAGGCACGGCACGGATCGGACTGCGATCCGGCGGCGGAGCACGATCGGAAAGGTGGTTGACATGGCACCCAAACTGATGGCGGTGAGCGACACCCATGTGGGGCACCGGGGAAACCGCCCGATCGCCGAGGACATCTACCCGGACTCGCCCGAGGACTGGCTGATCGTCGCCGGGGACGTGTCGGAGAAGACCGACGACATCCGGTGGGCGCTGAAACTTCTGCGCAGTCGTTTCGCGCAGGTCATCTGGGTTCCCGGCAACCACGAACTGTGGACGACGGCGAAGGACCCGGTGCAGATCCACGGCGCCGCCCGCTACGACTACCTCGTCACCATGTGCCGCGAGATCGGGGTCATCACCCCCGAGGACCCGTTCCCGGTGTGGGAGGCGGAGGACGGCCCGGTCACGCTGGTCCCGATGTTCCTGCTGTACGACTACACGTTCCTGCCCGACGGCGCCACCACCAAGGAGGAAGGCCTCGCGATCGCGCGGGAGAAGAACGTGGTGGCCACGGATGAGTTCCTGCTGTCGAGCGAACCGTACGGAACCCGGGACGCCTGGTGCCGCAACCGTGTCGAGACGACGAAGGCCCGGCTGGACGCCCTCCCCGCCGGCACCCGCACCGTCCTGATCAACCACTTCCCGCTGGTGCGTCAGCCCACGCAGGTGCTGTGGTACCCGGAGTTCTCGCTGTGGTGCGGCACCGAACTGACCGCGGACTGGCACACCCGGTACAACGCCGTCTGCGCCGTGTACGGGCATCTGCACATTCCGCGCACCACCTACTACGACGGGGTGCGGTTCGAGGAGGTGTCGCTGGGCTACCCGCGGGAGTGGCAACGGCGGGGACTCCCGGACAACCTGCTGCGGCAGATCCTCCCGGTACCGGAGTATCCGCCGGGCACGCTGAACAAGTGGGGCGGCCACTTCAAGGTCACTCCCGAACAGGAAGCCGAAGTGGAGAAGATGCGGGCGAGGGGGGCCCTGTGATCGAGAGAATTCTGCCGGCCGGCGTGGTGTCCTCGGAACTGTTCGAGGACCCGGCGGGGCTGCGTCCGCACCCGCAGGAGGAGGCGCTGATCGGGCGGGCGGTGGAGAAGCGTCGACGCGAATTCACCACCGCACGCCACTGTGCCCGCCTGGCGATGACGAAGCTGGGTGTGGACCAGGCCCCTGTTCTGCGGGGCGACAAGGGTTCCCCGGTGTGGCCGCGCGGCGTGGTCGGAAGCCTCACCCACTGCGACGGTTACCGCGGCGCGGCGCTCGGCTACGCGATGCAGGTGCGGTCCGTCGGTATCGACGCCGAACCGCACGACGCGCTGCCCGACGGGGTGCTGGACGCGGTGAGCCTTCCCGCCGAGCGCGAGTGGCTGTCGGGTGCGGCGGACTCCGGGCAGTGGCGCTCGGCGACCGGCGGTCCGGTGCACCGGGACAGACTGCTGTTCTGCGCCAAGGAGGCCACGTACAAGGCGTGGTTCCCGCTCACCGCCCGGTGGCTCGGGTTCGAGGACGCACACATCACGTTCGAGGCGTCCGGCGACGGCACCGGCACGTTCCATTCGGATCTCCTCATCTCCGGGGAGACCGTCGACGGACCACCGCTGGCATCGTTCGACGGACGGTGGATGGTGTCCGACGGACTCATCATCACCGCCATTGCGGTGCACTGATTTCGATGCCGTGACGGCGGCTGGCAGAATCGGGCCTCGTGTCTGCACGTGAAAAGCCCTCTTCCGGTCTCGTCGGCGCCGGACTGCTCATCGTCGACAAGGACGCGGGCGTCACCAGCCACGACGTGGTGGCCCGGTGCCGCAAGCTGCTCGGCACCCGGAAGGTCGGCCACGCGGGCACTCTGGACCCGATGGCCACCGGGGTGCTGGTGCTCGGTGTGGAGCGGGCGACGAAGCTGCTGGGGCTCCTCGCGCTGACCACCAAGGCGTACACGGCCACGATCCGGTTGGGGCAGGCCACCACCACCGACGACGCCGAGGGTGACGTCGTCGCGTCGGCCGATGCGTCCGGCGTGAGGGACGAGGAGATCGCGGCGCAGGTGCGCACCCTCACCGGGGACATCCAGCAGATCCCGTCGAGCGTCAGCGCCATCAAGGTGGACGGCAGGCGGGCGCACGCGCTGATCCGCGCGGGTGAGGAGTTCGAACTCGCGCCCCGGTCGGTCACGGTGTCCCGGTTCGAGGTGATCGAGAGGCGCACCGAGGGCACGTTCGTCGACCTCGACGTCGAGGTGGAATGTTCGTCCGGAACCTATGTGCGGGCGCTCGCACGTGATCTGGGGATCGCGTTGATCGGTGTCGGCGGGCATCTCACGTCGCTGCGGCGGACCCGGGTGGGACCGTTCACCCTCGAGCACGCGCGCACGCTGGAACGGCTGGCCGAGGAGCCGGGCGTCAGTCTCGACATCGACGCCGCCGCGCAGACTGCGTTCCCGCACCGGCAGATCGACGCCGACGAGGCCGAAGCGATCAGTCAGGGCCGCTGGCTCGAGCCGATCGGAATCAAGGGCGTCTACGCCGCGATCGATCCGAGTGGGCACACCATCGCGCTGCTCCAGGAGCGGGGAAAGCGGGCGAGTTCGGTGATGGTGGTCCGTCCCGCGACCCTGAGATAGCGGCTCACACCAGCCAGATGGCCTGGGCTGCGGGGTTTCCGAGCTCGACGGTGTCCTCCTGGACGCCGATCCGGACCGACACGGTGCCGGCGTAGTCGCGTCGCTCCAGCACCGTCACCGTCACGTCCAGTGCCACACCCACCGAGTCGAAGTATCGCAGCATGGCCGGGTCGGAGTCCGAGATGCGGGCGATGCGGCCGCTCTCGCCGTTGACGAAGTCGCTGAGCTGACGCGCCGGGGGAGTGGGCACCGACCCGTCGACCGCGGGAATCGGATCGCCGTGCGGATCGCGTTCGGGATGGCCGAGCTTGGCGTCCATCCGGGAGATCATCAGGTCCGAGACGGCGTGCTCGAGCACCTCCGCCTCGTCGTGCACCTCGTCCCAGCCGTAGCCGAGTTCGTGCACCAGGTACGTCTCGATGAGGCGGTGCCTGCGGACCATTCCGACGGCCGCCACGCGCCCCGCCTCGGTCAGGGCGATCGACCCGTAGCGAGCGTGGTCGACGAGACCCTGATCGGACAGTTTCCGGATGGCCTCCGAGACGGTGGACGCGGACACCCCGATCTTCTCGGAGAGCAGTTTCGTGGAGACCCGCTCCTGCGACCACTCCTGAACGGTCCAGATGACCTTCAGGTAGTCCTGCGCCACTGCCGAGAGCGCCCCGGTCTCGGAGGTCGAGTCCTCGGTCACGCTCTGGTCATTCTTGTTCACGGCCACGCCAACGAGCTTAGGCAAGTCTTACCGGCGAGACACATCGACACACCTGATCCGTCCCCGGGGGACGTCACCGTCGACCGCGAACCGCGAGGTCGTGACGTTTCCCCGCCACGCCGGACCGCCGGACAGCCGGTCCGAAGATGAACATCGGCGCGCGGCACCGTAGGCTGCCACTCGTGCTGAGATGGCGTGGTCTCGACGAGGTTCCTGCCGATTGGGGTCGTTGTGTTCTCACGATCGGCGTATTCGATGGCGTGCACCGAGGTCACGCCCAATTGATCAGTCGAGCGGTGGCGGCTGCCCGCACGCGTGGAATACCCAGCGTGCTCATGACTTTCGATCCTCATCCGATGGAAGTGGTTCGTCCGGGCAGTCATCCCGCCCAGCTGACGACGCTGGCCCGCAGGGCGGAGCTCGCGGAGGAGCTGGGCATCGACGTGTTCTGCGTCATGCCGTTCACCGCCGAATTCATGAAGCTGACGCCGGAGCGGTACGCCCACGAGATCCTCGTGGAGCGCCTGCACGTGGCGGACGTCGTCGTCGGTGAGAACTTCACGTTCGGCAAGAAGGCCGCGGGCAACGTCGACCTGCTGCGGCAGATCGGCGATCGGTTCGGTTTCGCGGTCGACGGTGTGACGTTGCTCGCAGAGCATGCGGTCACGTTCTCGTCCACCTACATCCGCTCCTGTGTGGACGCCGGCGACATGGCCGCCGCGACGGAGGCCCTCGGCCGCCCGCACCGTGTCGAGGGCGTCGTCGTCCACGGCGACGGTCGCGGACGCCAGCTCGGCTACCCGACCGCGAACGTCGCGCCGCCGATGTACGCCGCGATTCCCGCGGACGGCGTGTACGCCGCCTGGTTCACCGTGCTCGGGCACGGAG
The DNA here is from genome assembly GCF_029269925.1 of Rhodococcus sp. T2V. NCBI lineage: Bacteria > Bacillati > Actinomycetota > Actinomycetes > Mycobacteriales > Nocardiaceae > Rhodococcus > Rhodococcus sp. T2V. The sequence goes on along the minus strand of NZ_JARJBD010000059.1, from coordinate 34,591 downwards.
TCGACCTGGGCACCGTCACGTCCGGTGAGCGGTACATGGCTGCCGTGTCGGTGGGTACCAATCCGACGTTCTCCGGGCGGACGCGCACCGTGGAGGCCTTCGTCCTCGACCGGGAAGCCGACCTGTACGGCCAGCACGTGGCCGTCGACCTCGTCGAGCGACTCCGCGGGATGGAGAAGTTCGATTCCGTCGACGACCTGATCGTCGCGATGGGCAAAGACGCCGAGCGTGCACGCGCGATCCTCGCGGCATCGGAGGACGTGCGGTAAAGCACCCGTATTTCAGCTGGTAAAGTAGACCGCTGGCGTGCGCTGCGGTTCGCGGCGGCCGCGCCGAGTTTCGATCCTTGCACGCGAACGTCATCACCAGGAGTGAACCAGTGGCATTGACCACCGAAGAGAAGAAGCAGGTTCTGAGCGAGTACGGCCTGCACGAGACCGACACCGGTTCGCCGGAGGCGCAGGTGGCCATGCTCACCAAGCGCATCGTCGACCTCACCGAACACCTCAAGATGCACAAGCACGACCACCACTCCCGCCGCGGCCTCCTGCTGCTGGTCGGACGCCGTCGTCGTCTGCTCAAGTACGTCCAGAAGGTCGACATCGAGCGTTACCGCTCGCTGATCGAGCGTCTCGGCCTGCGTCGCTGAGTTTCGCAACATCGCGATCATTTCGATCGCAAATCACTCCGGTAGCCGGCGGGGCCTTGCTTAGACTGGGCCTCGCTGGCTATCGGTGTTAGCTGCCGAGGGCAGCACTACCGTATGCACCCGAGAATGTGGTGTCGGTCTTCGGTAGTGGTCTTCCGGACACGGTCCGGCGGACTTCGATCGACGGCCGCCTCCGCACAGTGACATCCCGAGAACTCGAGAGGGGGATGTCCCTCAGGTGCGCAGTTCTCGCCAGGAGGGTGAGAACGCCCCCGCGGGTACGGCGAAGACGAGAGGGAAGTGAAAAGAAGAGATGACAGAGAATTCCGCAGTAGAGGTCGATGAGGGCGTGTTCGAATCCACCGCCGTGATCGACAACGGGTCCTTCGGAACCCGCACCATTCGTTTCGAGACCGGTCGACTCGCGCAGCAGGCCGCCGGCGCCGTCGTCGCCTACCTGGACGACGAGACGATGCTGCTGTCCGCGACGAGCGCCAGCAAGCACCCCAAGGAGCACTTCGACTTCTTCCCCCTCACGGTGGACGTCGAGGAGCGCATGTACGCCGCGGGCCGCATCCCCGGCTCGTTCTTCCGTCGTGAGGGCCGCCCCTCCACGGACGCGATCCTGACCTGCCGCCTGATCGACCGGCCGCTGCGTCCGTCGTTCGTCGACGGTCTGCGCAACGAGATCCAGGTCGTGGTCACGGTGATGAGCCTGAACCCGCAGGACCTGTACGACGTGGTCGCGATCAACGCCGCGTCCGCCTCCACCCAGATCGCCGGACTGCCGTTCTCCGGCCCCGTCGGTGGTGTGCGTGTCGCGCTCATCACGTCGGACGAGAACAAGGCCGGTCAGTGGGTCGCATTCCCCACCGTCGAGCAGCTCGAGAACGCCGTCTTCGACATGGTCGTCGCCGGTCGCATCGTCTCCGGCAGCGGTGACGACGCCGACGTCGCGATCATGATGGTCGAGGCCGAGGCCACCGACAACGTGATCTCCCTGATCGACGGTGGCGCACAGGCTCCCACCGAGACGATCGTGGCCGAGGGCCTCGAAGCCGCCAAGCCGTTCATCGCGCGCCTGTGCACCGCGCAGCAGCAGCTCGCGGTCAAGGCGGCAAAGCCCACCGGTGACTTCCCCGTCTTCCCGGCGTACCAGGACGACGTGTTCGCCGCCGTCGAGGCCGCCGCAGCGGAGAAGCTCAGCGCGGCACTGACCATCGCAGGCAAGCAGGAGCGCGACGACAAGACCGACGAGGTCAAGGTGGAGGTCCTCGAGCAGGTCGCCCCGAACTTCGAGGGACGCGAGAAGGAACTCGGCGCGGCATTCCGCTCGCTGACGAAGAAGCTGGTCCGTCAGCGCATCCTGCGCGACCAGTTCCGCATCGACGGCCGCGGCATCACGGACATCCGTTCGCTGTCGGCCGAGGTCGCCATCGTTCCGCGTGCCCACGGCTCCGCTCTGTTCGAGCGCGGCGAGACCCAGATCCTGGGTGTCACCACCCTCGACATGGTGAAGATGGCGCAGCAGGTCGATTCGCTCGGACCCGAGACGACCAAGCGGTACATGCACCACTACAACTTCCCGCCGTACTCCACCGGTGAGACGGGACGCGTCGGTTCGCCGAAGCGCCGCGAGATCGGTCACGGCGCGCTGGCGGAGCGGGCACTCATGCCCGTGCTGCCCAGCGTCGAGGAATTCCCGTACGCCATCCGTCAGGTGTCGGAGGCCCTCAGCTCCAACGGCTCCACCTCGATGGGCTCCGTGTGCGCGTCGACGCTCGCACTGCTCAACGCCGGTGTGCCGTTGAAGGCTCCGGTCGCCGGTATCGCCATGGGCCTCGTCTCCGACCAGGTCGACGGTGAGACCCGTTACGTCGCGCTCACCGACATCCTCGGTGCCGAGGATGCGTTCGGCGACATGGACTTCAAGGTCGCGGGCACGAAGGACTTCGTCACGGCGCTGCAGCTGGACACGAAGCTCGACGGCATCCCGTCCAAGGTCCTCGCCGGCGCGCTGGCGCAGGCCAAGGACGCGCGGGCGACGATCCTCGAGGTCATGGCCGAGGCCATCGATACCCCGGACGAGATGAGCCCGTTCGCCCCGCGCGTCACGGCGATCAAGGTCCCCGTCGACAAGATCGGTGAGGTCATCGGCCCCAAGGGCAAGATGATCAACTCCATCACCGAGCAGACCGGCGCCAACATCTCCATCGAAGATGACGGCACCGTGTTCGTCGGTGCGACGGACGGCCCGTCCGCGCAGGCCGCGATCGACCTGATCAACGCCATTGCCAACCCGCAGCTGCCGAAGGTCGGCGAGCGCTTCCTGGGCACGGTCGTCAAGACCACCGCCTTCGGTGCGTTCGTGTCGCTCCTCCCCGGCCGCGACGGACTGGTGCACATCTCGAAGCTGGGCAGCGGCAAGCGCATCGCCAAGGTCGAAGACGTCGTGAGTGTCGGCTCGAAGTTGCGCGTCGAGATCGCCGACATCGACAACCGCGGCAAGATCTCGCTGATCCCCGTCGAGGAAGACGGCGCTGCGGCTCCGGCCGAGCAGAGCGAAGAGGCGGCTGCCGAGAAGTAGTCTTCTCCCGGTCACCACGCCGGCGGCCCCGCACGAATCTCGTGCGGGGCCGTCGGCGTTCTCGGTCGTGCCGGTGGGTCGTGTCAGGATGCGGTGGTGAACCGTCCGACATACCGCCGCTGCCACGGTGTCTCGACCGCGTGCCGGTGATAGTGCTGCCGGACGAACGCGACGGCATCCTGCGCAGGCACCCCGTCGAGGACGGCGATGCAGGCGAGGGCGGTGCCCGTCCTGCCGCGGCCGCCCCCGCATGCCACCTCCACTCGCTCGGACGCGGCGCGGCGCCACACCTCGCCCAGCGCATCCACAGTGTCGCGGCGGTCCCGGGGCAGCGCGAAATCGGGCCACCGGACCCACCGTGAGTCCCACTGCACCGGCGGCGGTGTGCGCCCCAGCAGGTACACGGCGAAATCGGGCAGGGGGCCGTCGGGGAGCGGTCGTCGCAACCCCCGGCCGCGGACGAGGCGCCCGGACGGCAGGCGGAGTATTCCGGGAGCGTCGGCATCCCAGGTGTCGATCATGGTCGTCACTCTATGCGGGACGAATCGACTGACGGTCTGTCCTGATGGAATGTACTGGTGGCGACAGGGTCTCGGGAGCGCTTCCCTCGCGCACCGCAGCGACCGAGAGTTCCTGCAAATGTGGCGATTTCGCTGAAGCGTTGCGGAGACGCCTGTCGAGCAGCAGATCGACAGCATCATTCACACGATAGGAATCGCGAAGCCGTCCCCGCCGAACAGATCGAGAAGTGCGCCCGCGTGTCGGTCTCATTGCGATTACCCGGAGTTGAACACACCATGAACACGCAGGGGGAGTCTGGTGTGCCGGGTACGCCCCGACGAGACTGGAACAGTGAACGCAGAATTTCTCGTTCTTCTCATCGTCGTCGTCACGGCCCTCGGTTTCGATTTCACCAACGGCTTCCACGACACCGCCAACGCCATGGCCACCTCGATCGCAACCGGGGCGCTCAAACCCCGTGTCGCGGTGACACTGTCCGCGATTCTCAACCTGGTCGGCGCGTTCCTGTCGGTCGAGGTGGCGGCGACCGTTGCCAAGGGAATCGTCAACCTCACCGACACCGGCGGGCAGGCGTTGCTGATCATCGTGTTCGCGGGCCTCGTCGGCGGCATTTTGTGGAACCTCGTGACCTGGCTGCTCGGCATTCCGTCGAGTTCGTCGCACGCCCTCTTCGGCGGGCTGATCGGCGCGACCATCGCGGCCCTGGGGATGAGCGGTGTCGAGTGGTCGGGCGTGATGAGCAAGATCGTCATCCCCGCCGTCCTCGCACCCGTCGTCGCAGCTCTGGTCGCTGCCATCGGCACCTGGCTGATCTACCGCATCACCGCCGGTGTCGAGGAAAATGCCAAGGAGGAAGGATTCCGCTGGGGGCAGATCGGGTCGGCGTCGCTGGTCTCACTCGCCCACGGCACCAACGACGCCCAGAAGACCATGGGCATCATCTTTCTGGCGCTGGTGGCGCACGGCAGCATCACCGCCGACACCGCGATGCCGTTCTGGGTGAAATTCTCCTGCGCCCTCGCGATCGCGCTGGGAACCTACCTCGGCGGTTGGCGGATCATCCGGACGCTCGGCAAAGGTCTCGTCGAGATCACGTCGCCCCAGGGCATGGCCGCCGAGTCCTCCTCGGCCGCCATCATCCTCACCTCCAGTCACTTCGGCCTGCCGCTGTCGACCACGCAGACGGCGACCGGATCCATCCTCGGAACGGGAATCGGCAAGTCCGGCGCGGAGGTCCGGTGGGGCGTCGCCGGACGCATGGCGGTCGCGTGGCTGTTCACCCTTCCCTCCGCCGCTGTGGTCGGAGCGGTGTGCTGGGTGATCGCCGATGCCATCGGTGGGCTGCCAGGTGTTCTCGTGGTGTTCGCGCTGCTCCTGGCGGCCGCAGGCGCCCTGTATCTGCGCTCGCGGCGGAACCCGATCGACACCTCGAACGTCAACGAGGAGTGGGACGGCGGTCTGACCCCGCCGTCCGAGAAGACGCCCAGCTCGCATTCGGCGCAGGTCTGAGAGGCAGGCAAGGTGAATCTGTGCATGGACACCGTGGACTCGCTCTGGCAGGTCGTTCTCATCGGCCTGCTCTTCGGCGCCGGACTGCCCGCCATCTTCGCGCTCGGCATCCGGTTCCTGTCACTGGGGGTCACGACATCCGCGGACGGAAACGGTGCCACACGGACACCGGCCGCTCTGATCGCCGGTCTGGCGTGCTTCGCGGTGGTCCTTGTCGCGATCGTCGCCGGAATACTTTTCATCATGAAGGACTTCCTCGCCCACGATTTCGGGATCACCATTTTCTGAACCCGGAAAGGACGCGTGCAGTGCCACGACAACCGATCACTTCAGTTCCGGCGAAGGTCCTGCGCTGGGTGCGCGAGGGCTACCCACACGGGGTGCCCCGCGAGGACTACGTCGCGCTGTTCGCCGTCCTGCACCGCAGGCTCACCGAGACCGAGGTGAGTGAGATCGTCGACGAGTTGTCGGCCCCGGACGGGCATGCCCTCGAGGACGGCAAGATCGACCGCGCCGAGATCGAAGAGGCCATCGCCCGCCTGGCCCATGAGCATCCCGGCGACGACGACGTCAAGCGGGTGGCATCTCGCCTCGCCGCGGGAGGCTGGCCGCTGGCTGCGCCGATCGAGGAGAAACCTCCTCTTGTGAAGGCACTGCCGCCCCTGTTGACCAACGTCATCGAATGGCTGCGCGCCGGCTATCCACTGGGTGTGCCCGAGACGGACTACATCCCCCTCATAGCCCTGCTTCGCCGGCGGCTGTCCGACGAGGAGGTCCGCGAGATCACCGCAACTCTGGTCGAGCAGGGCGATCTCCCGATCGGCAAGCCGGACATCCAGGTGATGATTGCCGAGGTCACCGACGAGAAGCCGCTCGACGCCGATGTCGACCGGGTTCACGCCCACCTCGTGGCCGGTGGCTGGGCCATCCCGGACGAGGCGGCGATCGACGAGTCGCACTGACCGAGCGCTGACCAGCGAGGAGGACTGGTGTTCCTGCGTGGAGACACCGTAGCCGACGACCCGCACGCGCTGGACGAGTCGCTGCTCATCGAGCCCGAACGGCGCCGGCCCTCCTGGCGGGGCTTCGTCGCATCGACCCCCGGGCGCCTGTCGGTGATCGCCCTGGTCCTCGTCGCCGCCGCCCTCGCTGCAGGAACGGTCACGTCGTCGATCAACGGGGCGCGTCAACAGGAAATCACCGCCTTGCGGACCCACTCGGAGCCTCTCGCCGACGCGGCACAGAGCCTCTACAGCTCGCTGTCGATCGCGGACGCCGCCGCGACAACGTCTTTCATCTTCGGCGGGGTCGAACCGGTGGCGGTACGTGAGGATTACAACCAGGCTGTCGGTGATGCCTCCAACGCGTTGGTGATCGCCTCGAACGGCGTCGATCCGGCAGACACGGAAGCTCTGGGCCTGCTGTCGGAAGTGTCGCGGCGTTTCGCCGAATACACCAGTCTGGTCTCCACCGCCCGCGCCAATGATCGCTCGGGAAACCCGATCGGAATCACGTATCTGCGCAACGCGTCGTCGATGATGCAGAGCGCCATCCTGCCGCTGGCGCACCGCCTCTGCACCGAGCAGTGGAAGTCGGTGGCCGCCACACAGATGCGGACAACCCGACTGCCGGTGGCCGCGTTCGCTGTGACGACCTCCGCTCTCGTCGCGCTCGTGCTCGCGCACGTGTACCTGACCCGCAAGAGCCGGCGGCTGTTCAACCCCGGTCTGATCGTGGCCACACTCCTCATGGCGAGCCTCCTGACGTGGTCGGTGGCAGCGTTCGGGATATCGACGTCGGCGAGTGAGCGCGCGAGAACAGATGGGGCGCAACCACTCAGCGCGATCGCTACGGCCCGGATTCTGGCGCAACAGGCCCGGGCGGACGAGATGCTCGGGGTGCTGCAACGCGGTTCGGACCCCCAATCCGAGGTCGACTTCTCGCGGCATTCGACGGTGCTGTCCGAGATACTCGAACAACACCGGAACTCACCCGGCGAGGCCGCCGACGCCACGATCGCCGACGCCGCCGCGGCGCTCGAGGGCTGGCGGAGCACCCACGAATCGCTGCAGCAGAAACTCGTGAACGGGGATTACCCGGCGGCCGCCGCCATGGCGATCGATCCGGGGGCACCTGCGCCGGCTGCCCGGTTTCTCGCGCTCGACGAGGCGTTGCAGTCCGCGATCAACCAATTGAGGAACGAGGAACGTGAGGCCACGGCCGAGGCGTATCGCTCGACATCGCTGTTGGGCGTCGGTGCGGTCGTGCTCGGCGTGCTCGCCGGGTTCTCGGTCGGCGGAGGCATCTGGCCCAGACTGAACGAGTACCACTGATGTCCCGGCGAGGTGAGTGGATGCTGACGAATCCCCGCGTCGAGCATGCACACGGGCGCCGAAGACTTCGCATGCGTGGCCTCGTCGGCGTGCTCGTCACCGCCGTCGCGGTGCTCGCCGGTTGTGGGTCACCCGCGCCCGACGCTCCCGCCGTCACGGGCGACTATTCGGAACTGTCTCTGCCGAACGGAACACAGATCATCCCGCCGTCGGGTCTCGTCCCTCCGGCGCCTGTTCCGCCGTCGACGTGCGGGGCGTTGGCGAGCCTGCGTCCGGGACCCCCTGTTCCGGCGGGTGCGGTGCCACCGCGGAGGCTGGTTGCCGACATCGTGGCGCGGGACCGGCTGATCGTCGGCGTCGATCAGGACACCAACTTGTTCAGTTTTCGCGACCCGACCACCGATACCCTCGAGGGATTCGATGTGGACGTGGCGCGAGAGGTCGCCCGCGATCTCCTCGGCGACCCGGCGAAGGTCGAGTTCCGACTCCTCACCCCGGGCGGCCGCCTAGACGCGCTCGAGAAGAACCAGGTGGACATCGTCGCGCAAACCATGACGATCACGTGTCAGCGCGCCGAGCGGGTGGCGTTCTCCACCGTCTATCTCGAGGCGTACCAGCGTGTGCTGGTGACCGACGGGTCGGGGATCGCGGGGTCTGCGGACCTGGCAGGCAGGAGGGTGTGCGCCGCCACGGACACCACCTCGCTCGCGACGATCCGACGGGTCCAGCCGCAGGCCACGATCGTCGCGGTTCCGGATTGGGCCGACTGTCTGATGGTTCTCCAGCAGCGGCAGGCGGACGCCGTCAGCACGGACGACGCCATCCTCGCGGGTCTGGCCGCTCAGGATCCGACCCTCGAGATCGTCGGATCATCGCTGGAAACGCAGCCGTACGGCATCGGCATCAACAAGACCAACACCGATCTGGTGCGCTTGGTGAACGGCACCCTCGATCGGCTGCGCGTGGACGGAACGTGGATGAAGCTCCACGACCGGTGGTTGACCGTCCTCGGTCCGGTCACCGGCCCGCCTACGCCGATTTATCGGGATTGAGGATCCGCCGGTCGATCCGACCAGCGGAGCACGTTCGGAATTAGTGGGGATTATCCATCATCTCAAATCCCCATTACTGCTACGGTGGGGTTCATGTCGTCATCCACGACGCCCCCGGAGCGCCTGCTGCGAAACCCCACGTTCGTGGTGGCGCAGCTGCATCGGGTGGGACGCGAGGACCTCGAGGGTGTGCTGGCGGCCGAGGGACTGAATCTGCGTACGCACTGGATTCTCTGCTGTCTCGAGGAGCCCGGTGAGCTGTCCCAGAAGCAGGTCGCCGAAGTACTGGGCGTCGATCGCAGCGACATGGTGCGACTGCTCGACGACCTCGAGAAGCGCGGGTTCGTGGCCCGCACCAAGAACGCCGAGGACAGGCGCAAGCACGTGCTGTCGTTGACGTCGGCAGGCCGGCAGGTCCGGGAGCGCAGCGACGAGTTGGTGGAGAAGGCATCCGATCAGCTCTACGGCAACCTGTCGGCGAAGGAACGCCGAAGCTTGCAACGCCTCGTCCTGAAGGCGCTGGGCCTGCCGAAGAAATACGCCGCCCCACCCACGTAGCCGGCACAGCCCCGGTTTCCACGGTGTTCGTTGCACCGTTTCTCTACCGGCCCGGTTGCTTGTGCGGAAGATCGCCCCGGGAACCTACCGGCGCGGGGGTTCCGTACACCTCCGTATCTGGGTGGCCGAGCGGCTGATCGAGGCGAGTGGGGCGGCGAACCTGTCCGGCGCCACCTGGATGGTGTATTTCGCGCGCGCACTCGGCGCGAAGATCGGGCGGCGGGTGGACCTGCACACCCTGCCGCCCGTCACCGGAATGATCAAACTCGGCGAGGGCTGCTCGATCGAACCCGAGACGGATCTGTCCGGGTACTGGATCGACGGCGACGTCATTCGTGATGCGCGGGGATCGAGTGCCCGACTCGACCCGCTGGCAGGGCAACCCCATCGCACCGGAGTCCGAACACCGCCGATGACCCTGTGTGGGGGACCATTCGCGTGATGCGCCGTCGGCGTCACGGGGAGGCCGCACCGACCGCGGTGTCGAGGTCGGTCAGTGCGGCGTCGAGGTGGCCGATGATCCGATGCAGGTGGGGGACCGCGGTGCGGTCGCCGACCACCGCGACGTGCAACTGCCCGGATCGACTGGTCAGTGTGATGCTCAGCGCCTGGCCACGCGCGAGGGTCGGGATCGGGTAGACGGCGTCGAGATGGGCACCGTTCCAATACCGCGGTCGGGTCGGTCCCGGGGTGTAGGAGATCATCACGTTGAACGGTGGCGGGATGTCGTCGAGGACCCGGCGGACCGGGTCGAGCATGATCGGACTCAATGTCAGGGCACTGATCAGTTGAAATTGGGTGCGGCTCAGGGCGGCGACAACTCCACTGGTGTGCGCTACGGAGTCGGCGATCCGGTTCAGGCGGGCGAGTGGGTCGCCTTCGTCGGTGGCCAGGGACACCACCATTGCCCCGATCCCACGGTCGCCGCCCGGCCTGATGGTGGGGCCCTCGCCGAGGTCGAGCGGGACGGGGAGCATCGCGGTCAAAGGTGCGTCGGGAAGGGCGTATTGGTCGAGGAGATACGTGCGCAGCGCTCCCGCGCACATCGTCAACACCACTACGTCCAACGGTGCGCCGGTGCGGGCGGCGAGCCGGCGCAGCCGTTTCAGCGGCCAGGATCGGGCGGCGACTTTACGGGCGCGGCCGGTTGGGGCGTTGAAGATCGTCGGCGGGGACTGCAGGGGCAGCGTGAGGGTTTCCTCGGTCAGGCCGTGGTAGCCGGCGCGGACCAGAGTAGGGACGGCGGCGGCCATCTCCCGCGTGATGACCAGGCCGGACCACAGTACTCCGCGTGGGTCCAGTGACTGATGTGGAGCAGGGGCCGCGACGGACGGCCTCCAAGGCGCTGGGCAGTCCCGGCTGTCCGGATCGACCGAGAGCGTACGGTGCAGCAGCCGCATCCCGGAGGCGCCGTCGGTCAAGGACAGGTGAAATTTCGTGTACACGGCGGTGCGCCCGTCGGTCAGGCCCTCGATGACGTGCATCTCCCACATGGGGTGCTGCGGATCGAGCGGGATCGAGTGCATCTGCGAGACCAGCCGCAGCAGCTCGGCCATGGTGCCGTCGCCGGGAACGGCGCTGTGCCGCACGTGGTAGCCGAGATCGACGACTCTTTCCGACCGCCACCACGGATACCCGCGCAGGGGGCGGATGGGCCATTTGCGGAACAGCTCGGAGGCCTCGGTGTTCGCGTGCAGGCGTTCGACCATGTCGGCGGCGTGGGCACCGGATGCGGTGTCTTTCGGGGGATCGAACAGGGTCAGTGTGGCCACGTGCATCGGGTGCGACGGGGATTCGAACAGCAAGAACATCGCCTCGGTCGGGCTCATCGGCGCCAGCCCGCCGATCCCAGCTCGCACGTCCCACCTCCCGGCCTTGTGTGGTCCCAGCAGAGCACACCGCGTCTACGAGGATCGTGGTTTCCGTCGAGACCACAGACACCGGACGGCACTGATTCCACGCAGGCACGCAGGTTCGCGGAATGTGGGATGCGCGCGGGTTTTCGCCGTCGGGGCAGTGTGACGACTAGGACGACTCGTGCATTCTCGGGTACGCGCTGGACGGCGCGATTGTCAGGGATGTGTCGAGTGCCTTCACCGCGGCGCGTTCGACGAGCAGGGGTACGAAGTCCCGGATCCGGCAGCTGTCGAATCGATGATGGGCGGTCTCGACCGCATTCTCGACCCGGCCGGGGTCGAGGTATTGATATCGCTGGATCAGGTGTGCGCGCACCACGTCGATGTGCTGCCGCTCGGTGACGTCCATACCAGAAATTGTCGTCCCGTCGGCCGCTGTGAGGAAGGGGTTTCCCCAGGTTCACCTGCTGAGCACAGACGTTGCCGGCCGTGTCCGGGACGAGGGCGGGTTGACGCCGGTCGGCGGGCTCGACAACGAAGTGTCGGTGGCGTGTCGGTTGTTGGCCCGTCTGACCGCCCGGTACCCCGACGGCCCCGGACCCGCCCGAGGATGATCGCCGCCCCGGATCGGGTGTGACGCTGCGAAGGTGGCGGCGGACATTCTCACGCGATGAAATCGGCGGTGTCACCGTTGCGTTCGTCAGTGTTGTCGTTGACGGCGCTGGGTCGTGTCGAGGAGCTCGTGGATGATGCCCGCGGGCACACCGGATTCGATGGGGGAGCGGTGGCCGGCATTTCGGTGAACAGGACCGAGGGGCTGTGGCCGACAGTGATGGTCGAGTCACCGCGGTCGTGGCAATCGTGTTCGCGGTCGGACGCATGTCGCGGGTGCTGCAGCCGGCAGGCCCCGGAACCGAGATACGGGATCAGGCGGATTAGTCGGTGCCTCGTCGGTGTTGAAACTAGGACGGAACGGCAATCATCGTTCCCGAGGAGCAACGCACCGATGCACTCCTCACGAGGGAGTGCATCCTCAGCGATCCGACCTGGACCGGTGGGTATCGGAGCGGTAAGGAGTGGTCATGACCATGGCACGCTCACCCGTGAGCTGTGATCCGGAAATCTGTCTCGCCGAGCATCTGCCACGCGATGTCACCCGCAGCGCGCTCGGCCACCGGCGGGTCACGATGAACCTCGACATCACCGACCACGGCAAATGGACCGTCCGCATCGACGAAGGCACCGTCACGTACCGACGCGGCGGGGTTGCGCACCCGACAAGCACCGTCCGCACCGACGCGGCCACTCTCGGCGACCTGCTCGCCGGCCGCATCAGCGTGGCCGACGCGTTCCTGTCCGGAGCACTCGAGATCCGCGGCAGCATGACAACGGTCCTCGCGATCGGCGGTACCTTCGCGCCCGACGTCGAATTGCCGACACGGGCACGTGCCCGAGAGACCAGCGCATACGGGGTGCGCACGGGATACCTCGAAGCGGGTGACCCGGACAAACGGCCGGTGGTGCTGCTGCACGGTCTCGGCGCCAACAACTCCTCCATGCTGCCGGTGCTGGCAGACCTGGCATCGGACCATCGGGTGATCTGCCCCGATCTTCCTGGGTTCGGATCCTCGGCTGCCCCGGCCTGGCGTTACACCCCCGAACAGTTGCATCGCTGGTTACGGGCCTTCCTCGATGCGGTCGACGCCCGCGGCGCCGCGCTGATCGGACATTCTCTCGGCGGCCGCGTCGCTCTCGAACTCGCGCTGCGCGACCCGGATGCCGTTACCGGGTTGGTGCTGGTGTGCCCGGCGATGGCTTTCCGTCGCCGGCGCCGACTGACCTCACTGGCCCGGTTGCTTCCGCTGGATGTGGCGCAACTTCCGCTCGCCGTGCCGCCGCGGCTCCTCCACGCGGGGGCCCGTGCCGGGCTGCGGGCCCTGCTGGCGGATCCGGGCGTGGTGCCGCGGCACTGGTACGAGGCCGCAGCTGACGAATGGGAGCTGTCGTTGCGGCATGCCTCCCGCCGCCGGGCGCTGTGGTCGGCGCTGCTCGGCCTGTATCTCGACGAGCCCTTCGGGGAGACAGGCCTCTGGGACCGGATCGCCGGCCTCGAGGTGCCCGCGCTGTTCCTGTGGGGCGACCGCGACACACTCGTTCCGGCCCGATTCGCCCGGCACGTCACGAGCGCCGTTCCCACCGCCCGGTCGGTGACGCTGCACGCCTGCGGGCACGTACCCCAGTTCGAGCGGCCCGAGATCACGCTCCGTCTGATCCGCGAGCAGCTCGCCACCACAGCCCAGCGGGGTCCGGTCAGGCAGCGACAACCGATGAGCGCACGACGCGGCGCGAGACGATCCTCCCATTCCGCCGGAGCCCGTGGTCGACGTGAGTCGACCCGCTCGAACACTGGGCGCATCGCCTGAGTTCCGAAACCACGACCTGGCTCTACTGCGGTGGCACGGGGTCGATATAGCGCAGTGGGGCGTGTGCATTCAGCAGCCAGGCTCCGCCCTTCGCAGTCTGCCCGATGGGGTACATGCGTGTTCCGTCATCGCGCGTGCACGCGGCCAGCCCGGTGAGGACTTCGCCGTGGGTACACCAGAGGGTGCCGGCGAGTTCGCTGGTGTCCAGCGCGGCACACAGTGCGTCGGGAGCCGCATCCGGGGCGAGCAGCGCATGTTCGTGGATGGGCAGGCGGTGGGCAGCGGCCAAGGGGGCGAGGGTGTCGAGGCAGCGGGTCGTCGGGCTGCAGTACAGAATGCGCAGCTCGACTCCGGCGAGGGTGTCGACGAGGCCGGTGGCCTGGTCACGTCCCAGGGCGCTGAGGGGCCGGTCGGCGTCGGGCCCGCCCCAGTTCTGCTTTCCTATCGCATGGGCGTGCCGGAGCAGGACGAACATCCCAGGGCCTCCCTCGACGAGAGCGTGCGTGTGCGGGTCAGCATAGGCGTCGGGGTCGAACGGATCGTGCAGATTCGCGCAGCACGGAACGGGCGTGCGAGAGGGCGTCCGGCATCACCGAGAGGACCCTGGCCGATACGCGAGGCGTGACTCCCACTCGGCCAGTGATGCGGTGGCGTCAGCGTGCCGTTCGGGGGATCCCAGAGGGGGACAGGCGTCCATCGCGAGATCTACCAGAGCATGGGCGACGGTCAGCACACTGAGGTGATGACGGTGCGCGACGCTGAGCAATTCTTCGAAGGCATCGGTGTGGCTGCAACGGCGTAGTGCGATCACGATGCCTTCCGCCACCGACAGCGTTTGCCGTCCATCCATCGCATGATCGACGCCGACCCCATCACGTTCGGTGATCGAGTTGGATTCGGGCACAGTCGTCATGGGCATCATCTCCGCGATGTGCCTTCAGTCTACGACCGCGGATCGGGCCCGCGACTCAACTGTGCCCGCCGGCGCATGCCGGCGTTTCCGCCCCAGGTGGGGCCGTATACCTGCGTATGTCGGAATCGACATGCCTATCTGCGGGTTCCATCGGCCCGGAAATCGGGTACCAACTGGACATGGACAGCACCGAGGGCCGACGCGACGCCGCATGGAACCGCCGGGTCCGCGACGAAACCGAGATCCAGCGACTCGACCGCAATTGGAGCAACCTGCTGCAGGAACTGCGCGTCGTGCAGACGGGTGTCCAACTCTTGACCGGCTTCTTGCTGACCCTGCCGTTCCAACAGCGGTTCGAGGAACTGTCGGATGCGCAGGAGGTGATCTACCTCGTGACCGTCGCACTCTCGGTCACCGCGACGATGATGTTGGTCGCGCCGGTCGGCGTTCACCGACTGCTGTTCCGTCAGCATGCCTTGCCCACCCTCGTGGCGACCGGACAACGACTTGCGATCGGCGGCATCGCCGTCCTGGGTGTCGCCCTCGTCGGCGTGGTTCTGCTGATCTTCAGCTTCGTGGTCGACATGGCCGCCGGGATCATCGCTGCCGCGGTGGCGCTGTTGATGTTCTTCGGATTCTGGATTCTGCCGGCGCTGTCGCACCGTCGCTCCATCGACGACGCCGAGCGGTGAGGTGCAGACCGAACTCATGGCCCGGTGACGTACCGGCGGTTTCGGAAGGCATGTCTCGCAGGCGAGTACGCGCTGCTGTTCTTCGGTCTCAGGCTACTGTTCGCATTTCCTCGCGAGGACCCGCTGATCTGGGCGCTCGTGATGGTGTTGTACCCCTTGCTCAGTGTGTATCCCCAGGAGCTGATTTTCCGAGGGTTCGTGTTCCGCAGGTATGCAACGGTTTTCGGCGAGGGTGCTCGGATGGCCGCTGCGAGCGCCGTGGCATTCGGCTTGGTACACATTGCGTTCGGCAGATGGATGTCAGTCGCGATGACGATCGGTTGCCCCGCTCGCGGGTGGACGGTCAACGTGGTGGCCAACCCACGGCGTCGAACACAGCGATCGGGTCGAGGTAGTCCCGCCAGTGCGTGATCTCGCCGTCACGGAGTGTGAGCACGGAGATGTACCGGTTGGAGTATCGCTGTCCCGTTCCCACCACGTGGCCCTCGGACGCGTACTCGAGCACCACGATTCCTGTGGTCGGGTCGTGGTGGACGGCCAGGTCGAAGCAGCGGTCGAGAACGATGGTGGTGCCGTAGGGGCGGTAAAGCTCGGCGACCGCGGAACGGCCCTCGACATGCCGGGGGTACCCGGGAACGGTGATCACGTAGTCGACGGTGATGTCTTCTGCGAGGAGGTCGAAGAAGTGACCGGGCTCGACCAGTCCGTCCACACCTTGCTCGATGATCCGAAAGAACGGTTCGAGCGCGGCGAAGTCCGCAAGGTCGGCAATGGGCGCCTTCACAATGTCACCCTACTTCCACATCCCGTCCGTTCGGCGTCGGATTGAGCGATGATGGGATCAATCGCGGCGACGATCTCGGAGAGTACGCGGGAGGAGGAGCTACCGGTGAAGGCAGTCACGTACTCCGAGTTCGGGCCGCCGGAAGTCCTCAGCGTCCGTGAGGTTGCGCGACCCACGCCGAAGCCGGACGAGGTGCTGGTGCGAGTGCACGCGACGACGGTGACGAGGGCCGAGACCCTCATGCGCAGGGGGTCGCCCCGCTGGGGACGTCTCGTCCTCGGCGTCACTCGGCCGCGGAAGAATCGGCGGATTCCCGGGCTCGAGTTTGCCGGAGAGATCGAAGCGGCGGGCGCGGACGTGCGCCGATTCTCCGCCGGCGACCAGGTTTTCGGATTCGCCGGATTCCATCTGGGTGCGTGCGCCGAATACGTCTGCCTGCCCGAGTCCGCGTCGCTCGAACGGAAGCCCGCCGGTATCGGCTTCGAGGAGGCGGCCGCCGCAGTCGACGGACCCTCGACGGCGCTGTACTTCCTTCGCGACAAGGCACACGTCCGCAGCGGCAGGCACGTTTTGGTCAACGGCGCCTCCGGGAGCATCGGTACCGCCGCGGTGCAACTTGCCAAACACCTCGGCGCCGAGGTCACCGCGGTGTGCAGCTCCCGTAACGCCGATCTGGTCACCGACCTGGGCGCCGACCACGTCGTCGACTACCACACGGAAGACTTCACCGCCCACCACGAGACCTACGACGTCATATTCGACACCGTCACCGCGACCTCCTTCGCGCGATGCCGACGGGCGCTCACCCCGCGCGGCTGTTACGTCCCCACGACCGGCCTGATCAATTGGCCGCTCGGTGCGTGGACTGCGCTGCGCGGCGGGCGCACCGTTCGTCCGGGAATGTCCGTTGAGAAGCGGGGAGCACTTGCCTATGTGAAGGAACTGATCGAATCCGACGGATTCCGCATAGTCGTCGACCGCAACTTCCCGCTGGATCGGATCGTCGACGCGCACCGATACGTCGACCTGGGCCACAAGGTCGGCAACGTGACGGTCACCGTCAACGGTTGACGTGTCCGGTCAGGACGAGTGTCTCGTCGTACCCCAGTGGTCGACCTCGGCCGTCGGCCTCCAGATCGAGGCGGCACCGCTTCGTCACTCTCTTCGCGGAACGCGGAATGTTGCCCATTCCCGCCTGATCATCACCGGTACGACCGCTGTTTACCGAGACGGATTCGATCCCCGCCGAGACGAGGCAGTCGCTCCGGCGGTCAACCGACTGCGCGTCCTCGGAAGACCCGGCTCTCGAGGACGGGGACGGCGGTGCTCCGGTCGACTTCGGCGGCGATGGCCATCAGGGCTTCCGGCGACACCTCGGCGTCCCAGCCGGTCGCGGTCAGTGCGCACATCACGGCGCCGGCACCCCACAGGTCTTCGATCGCCGGCCGGAGTTCGCCGCCCGGCCACTTCTCACCGGCGGCGATCACCGACACCACCGACCTCGGCGTGTAGTGCCGGGCGATCCAGCCGGCGACCGCGGTCGCGTTCCGTAGCGAGGCTCCGACGCACACCCCGGATCCGGCGCCGAGTTCGAAGCAGATGCTCGATCCGTTCGGTGAGGGGAGGACCAGGCGACGCGGCGCGGTGGTGCGTCGAATCGTGTTCGGCGACAAACTGATCTGACCGTGCGCCACGCGGCTGCGCCTGACGGCGAGAACCGCGTCCGACTCACTGGCGTAGCGTTCGGCGGACTCGTCGTTCCATCGGTACGGCAGCACGTCGATGCCGGCATCGACCGCCACGGTCAGGGTGGTGGTGAACGAGAGGACGTCCACCACGATCGCGACGTCGGCGGCGGCCCCGACGGCTTTCGCCCCCGGCAGACCCCAGTCGAACCGCAGTCCGTACTCCAGTTGGAGATGTTCGCGATTCACGGCGACTCCCTCGGATTCGGTTGCTCGTCGTGACCGTTCCCCGTCGAAGTGAGCGCGACGAGGGCGGTGAGCACCGTGGTGACCGCGGCTCGCGGGGCGCCGGGCTGCAGCGCGGCGCCGATGTCTCGGGTCGCCCGGGGATCGTCGAGGCGTATCTGCGCGCAGCCCGGTGGGGGAGTCTCGGCGGCAGGCATGATGCCGACGCCCAAGCCGGAGGCCACCAGGCCGGACACGGTCCGCAGGTCCTCGCCTTCGAACGCGATCGTGGGGAGGGCGCCGGCTCGCGCGAACAAGTCGTCGACGGATCCGCGGAGGCCGTAGCCCGGCTTGAGCGTGATGATCGGTTCGGATGCGAGGTCGCGGATCGTCGTCGATGTCGAGGCGGCCTGTGGGTGCTCGGCGGGCACCAGGACGACGAGTGGCTGTTCGAACAGCGGCGTGACCGTCAGTCCGTCCGGCGGAGGGTTGAGACGAGAGACGAGGGCGATATCGGCTTCCCCGTTGACGAGGGTGTTCAGGCACGTGCGCCGCGCGCCCTGGCTGAGGACGAACCGGATCGCCGGATCCTCCGCGCGGACGATCCGAATCAACTCGGGCACGAGGTGCTCGCCGAGCGAAGTCTGAAAGGCGATGCGCACGGTTGCTCGCGTCCTTCGGTCCTGGGACCGGACGGCGTCGAGGCCGTCCACCACCGCCTCGAGTGCGCGTTGCGCGTACGGCACCAGTGTCCGGCCTGCATCCGTCAACCGGACGCCACGCCCGTCCGGTTCCAGGAGCGGTGTGCCCAGTTGCTTCTCCAGTCGGCGGACTATCCGGCTGACCGTGGGCTGGGGCATTCCGAGCATCGCGGCGGCAACGGTCACGTGTTCGACCTCGCCGAGGGCGACGAGGACGGGAAGGTGCGGCAGCAGCGCCTTGACCGCCTCACTATTCATGACTCAACTGTATGAGTTGTGTGCCCAGAGTGCATTGGATTCATCGGTTGTGTCGTCCTACCGTCGACTGCATGTCCGCCACGCATTTCACCGAGAACGACACCGACGAGCCGGTCGCCTCTCGAGTTGTACCGACGGAGTCGAGTCGGGACCGGCGACTCTCGGCGGCCCTGTGGTGTGCTGGCCTGGCGACCTTCGCGTTGCTGTATGCGCCGCAAGGGCTTCTGACGCACATCGGGCACGACGCGGCCGTCAGTGCCGCGCAGGCGTCGCTCCTGGTCTCTGCGGCCACCCTCGGGCTGGCGTTGTCGGTGCTGCCGTGGGCCCGATTCTCGGATCGAGTGGGACGCCCCACCGCGATGCGGTATGCGGCGGCAATCGCCGGGCTGCTCGCCGTGGCCGTTCCCTGGCTACCCACGTTCGAGGCCCTGGTGGCGGGACGATTCGTCCAGGGCGTGGCACTCGGAGGACTACCCGCACTGGCGATGACGCTGCTGCACGAGGTCGCGGCCCCGGCGCGGACGGCAGTGTTGGCGGGTTCCTACGTTGCCGCAACATCTTTGGGTGGGCTGGGTGGCCGGCTTCTGGTCGTCCCGGTGGCGGATCACCTCGGGTGGCGTCCCGCGCTCGCGCTTCTCGGAGTGGGCCTGGCCATTCTGATGGCCGTCCTGATCGTGCTGTTACCAGCCGGGCAGATGCAGCGCTCCACCGTCCCGTCCAGTGGCAGTCTCGCCGTTCACCTGCGGGATGTCCGGCTGCTGGCACTGTTCGGCATCGGTGCGCTGCTCGTCGGCGGCATGGTGGCGGTCTTCAACTACCTTCCGTTCCGCCTCGAGGCGGCCCCCTACCATCTGGCGCCGACGGTGGTGTCGCTCATCTTTCTCGCATATCTGGCAGGTACTGCGGGCTCCCGCGCCGCGGGCTGGCTTGTCGGCAGGCTCGGCCACCGAACCGTGCTCGTGCTCGCCTGCACGTTCATGGCAGGTGGGACGGTGCTCAGTCTCGACGGGTCGCTGATTCTGATCCTCCTCGGTCTGGCCGCGGTGACCGCCGGACTGTTCGTCGGCCACGCCGTCGCGTCCGGCATGGTCGGCGCGCACGCGACGACGGGCCGTGCACAGGCGACGGCACTGTACAACGTCTCCTACTACGCCGGCTCCAGCCTGTTCGGCTGGGTCGGAGGTATCGCGTGGGCGAGCGGACACTGGGCCGGCGTGGCGGTGCTGGTCCTCGTCCTGACGATGCTGGCCCTCGTACTCGCCGTTCTCCCGAAGACGAACTCGCCGCGGTGAATCTCTCCGGTGGGCCGGGGCTACTGTCCGCGGGCAGACCTGTTGTAATGGGGGACAAGAGACAAGGGGGAGGGCGCTTGATGACTGACGTATTGCTACTCGGTGCCGTGCTGTCCGGCGGCATCGGTTTCTTGGGTTTGGCAGTCGCACTGTTCGGGGGAGCGGAACCGAACCCTTTGTGCGCGCGTACGTTCGACGGCCGTACCGAAGTCTGTGACGATTTCCGGTCCTGACCGGACACGTGAACGTCGGTCGGCCAACCGATTTCTCGTACGTCGATCGGCAGGTGGATAGCGCGTCTGTTCGGAGAATTCGACTATGGGCGGTCCCGTCGCGATCTTTGCGACTGGACCGATGATTTTCTCCGGATCCGGGAGTCCTACTCGTCAGACGATGTGGCCGACCGAAGGAGAAAAACGTGGACGATGTCTGGTCGATGGTGCACGCGGAGCGTGCCGCGCTGATCGACGACCTCGAGAACCTCGACGACGAGCGGTGGGACGAGCCGTCGCTCTGCGGGGAGTGGACCGTCCACGACGTGGTCGCTCACCTGGTCGACACCGCTCGGACGACGCGCCTCGGTTTCGTGATCGGGCTCGCACGGGCGCGGTTCGACTTCGACCGCCAGAACGCTCGCGGCGTGGAACGCGAACGCGGGGCCTCGCCGCAGGAGACGTTGGAGCGGCTTCGCCGGGTGGCGTCGCGCACGTCGACGCCCCCGGCGCCCCTCGACAGCCGGCTCGTCGAGGAGGTCGTCCACGGTGAGGACATCCGTCGACCGCTGGGCCTCACCCGCTCCTACCCGGCGGACGCCGTCGTCAGATCGCTCCGCCTGCAGACGCGCACCCCGGCGTCGTTCGGCGGCGCCAAGGAACTGGTTGCCCGTGTCCGGCTGACGGCCGCGGACGCCGACGTATCGATCGGCGACGGTCCGGAGGTGAGCGGCACCGCCCTGTCCCTCCTCCTGGCCGTCTCCGGCAGGAGGGTGGCGCTGGACGACCTCGACGGACCGGGAGTCGGCACACTGGCGATGGCGATCTGAGATCGTCCTGCAGGGATGCAGCGTCAGCGGCCCCGGTACGTCGTCATTCGAAGGTCACCTCGGTTCCCCTCATGGTCGGCGCGCCGACGAGTGTCGTCCAGCTCGGCACGTCGTCCGGTGCCATTCCCCCGGCCTCGCCGTAGACGACGTCCAGGGTGTCCTGTTCCATCTTCGAACCCGCGTAGCTCGCGGGCGTGACCTGGGCTCCGTACCCGGGGACCTGATCGGGGACGCCGGCGGGCGCCGGGACGAAGTCGATGGTCGACGGTCCCGGGTTCCGCGACGGCACCTGGTAGGAGCCGTCGTTGAACGACCCGCCCGGGTATTGCGGGAACTTCGCACCCGGCGCGGTGACGTTGTCGTAGCAAGCCGGTCCGCGGTTGTCGAGCAGGCGCGGCTCG
The DNA here is from genome assembly GCF_029269925.1 of Rhodococcus sp. T2V. NCBI lineage: Bacteria > Bacillati > Actinomycetota > Actinomycetes > Mycobacteriales > Nocardiaceae > Rhodococcus > Rhodococcus sp. T2V. Next base: position 13,109 of record NZ_JARJBD010000059.1, on the reverse strand, counting down.
TCCTGGTTGGGCACGTAGCGGCCCTTCGGGTTGACGAACTGCACAGTGCCTCGGCCGCCGGGATACGGATCGTCGAGCGCGAGCAACTCGAGGGCGATCGGCGCCGCCCTCACGAAGGCCGCCAGGGTGCAGCCGAAGCTCGGTGAGTAGCGGCCGAGGAGCTGCAGCGCTTCCCTCGAATCCGCGGCGATCGTCACAACGCTCCGGGCGTTCGCGTGCACGAGGTCCGTGGTGGACGCACTCGTTCCGGTGAGTGTCACGAGCAGGGTGGAGATCTCACCTTGCTTCTCCACCACGGTGTTTCCGGTGGTCCGCAGGCTGTCGAGGGCGTTGACCAGATCGGGCGCCGCCTCAGAATACGTCTGCGAGAAGTCCGCCAGACCGCGCAGATCCTCCTGGATGGCGGGAAGCTCGGTGTTCAGCCCGCCGAAGATCTCCTCGAGTCGGTCGAGCGTCAGGCCGAGTTCGGCGCCGCGGCCGCTGAGTCCCTGGGACAGCGCGCCGAGCGTGTTCGCCAGGTCCTGCGGCGGAATCGCCTGCAGGAGCGGCAGCAGGCCGTCCAGAACCTCGCCGACCTCGACGGCGTTGCCGCTCTTGTCCTGACGCAGCGTGTCACCGGCCTGGATCGGCGGAGCCGTGTCGCCCTCCGGAACGATCAGCGACACATAGCGTTCACCGAACAGTGTCTTGGGCAGCAGCCGCGCCGTCGCGTTGGACGGGATCAGCGGTGCCTTGTCCGGCTGGATCGCGAGAGCGAGCGTGACCTCGCCCTCCGCAGAGGTCGCCGAGCGCACCTCGCCGACGATGAGGCCGCGGACCTTCACGTCCGCGTCGGGTGCCAATGCGCTTCCGGCGCTGTCGGTGACGAGGTTGATCTCGACGACCGTGGTGAACGTCTTGTCGAACAGTGCGAAGGAGGCTGCCAGGAACAGTGCGAGGACGAGGAAGAACGCCAGCCCCAGTATCCGTCGGCCCACGACAGATGCCGTGTCGTTCATTCGACCACCCTCATGATCGCGGTCGGTGGTAGCCGCCGAGACCGCGTCGGCATGCGCCAACCTCCCGGTCCATCCTGCCTCGCGCCGCGTGGGGTTGGTGCCGCATCGGCGCAGGTGCCGACAAATTGTCGGCCAGGCTCCGCCACGACTGTGCGGTCACTGCCGCTTTGCCGCCCGTGCGCTCGCCTCGGAGCGATACCCTTGAGCGGGGAGAGTCGGCGGAAGGACACAATGTGGGGCAACAACGACCCGTCGCCGCACCGCGCGTAGCCGCCGTGTGATCGCCCGGGGCTGCACTCCGAGTTACCGATGTACGAGCCGACCGACCTGGTCGAATCCGCAGAACGAACCCGCACAGCGCTTGCCACCGTCGTGGCACGGTTCTCGGACGCGTGGGGGTCCGGGTCCCCGCCTGACCTGTCCGGATTTCTCCCCCGCGAACCGGCAGAACGACGTTCGACACTGATCGAACTGATCAAGATCGACCTCGAATACCGCTGGCTTCGCTACGACTTCCCCAAACGACTGACCGAGTACCGAGCGGAGTTCCCGGAACTGCAGGACGGACCGTTTCCCGCCGAGTTGGTCTACGAGGAATTTCACGCCCGTCGCCGCAGTACGCCCGAAGCCGATGCGGAGACGATGGCCGTCGAGGCTGCCACCATGGCCGGCGGCCGCGGGGCCGAGGAGTTCACGGATGACTACTGCAGCACGATGATCGCTCGACCGCGGGCACAGGTTGTTCTCGGCAACATCGACGTCGGCGACCGTGTCGACGACTTCGACCTGCTGATGAGGATCGGGTCCGGCGCCTTCGCCCAGGTGTATCTTGCGCGGCAACAATCGATGCAGCGGCTCGTCGCGGTCAAGATTTCCCACAACCACGGCATCGAGCCGCAGACCCTCGCGCAGTTGGATCACGACTACATCGTGCGCATCTACGACCAGCGACTGATCGCCGACGGCGAGCTGAAGTTACTCTACATGCAGTATCTACCGGGGGGAACACTGCTCGACGTGGTGCATCTACTGCGCTCGACACCCGCGGAACACCGGAGTGGTCAACTGCTGCTCGATGCCGTCGACGGCGTCCTTGCCGCCAAGGGTGAGGTGCGGCCCACCGAATCCGCTGTTCGAACACGGATCGCCTCCTTGACGTGGCCGGAGACCGTCGCCTGGCTGGGCTGCCGCCTCGCGGACGCGCTTCAGCACGCGTCCGAGCGAGGGGTGCTGCATCGGGACATCAAACCGGCGAACGTGTTGCTGAGTGCCGAGGGGATTCCGAAGCTGGCCGACTTCAACGTCAGCTCCAGCCAACGCATCAAGGGCACCAGCCCGCTGGCGTACTTCGGCGGCTCACTGGCCTACATGTCGCCCGAACAGCTCGAAGCCTGCCACCCGGGCTCACCCACCACCGCCGCCGACCTCGACACCCGAAGCGACCTGTTCGCGCTCGCCGTCATGCTGTGGGAGTTGCTCACCGGACGCCGACCGTTCGCGGACGAAACGACAGCCGGTGAGTCGGAGACGTCGCTGGCTCGCATGCTCGAACTGCGGCGCAGGCCCGTGGACGCGCAGTTTCTGTCGGAACTTCCGCCTGATTGCCCCATGGCCCTGCGCCGGGTACTCCTGAAATGCCTGTCGCCCGACCGCGACGACCGCTACCCGAGCGGTTCGGAATTGGCCCAGCAGTTCGACTTGTGCCTCGAGAAGAGGTCCCGGGACCTGGTCTATCCGCCCCCGAACAGTTGGCGCGCACGACTGTCGCGATGGCCCACCCCCATCTTGTGGTCGTCTTCGCTGGTCGGGATCGGCCTGGCGACGATCTACCTGGCGGTGCATCTGCAGGAACTGCTCAACGAGCGGCTGTCCGATGCCACGTACTCGAAGCTCTACACGAGCACCGTCGTCTTCAACCTCATCGCCTGGCCGCTGGCCGTCCTCATCTATGCCTACATGTCCCGCGATCTGCTCGCGGTTCCCCGCGGCCTGCGTAGGGGCAGACGGTACGGCGAGGCCGTTCTCGCACGGGTGCGGTCGCGAACTCTGTTCTGGGGCGATCTGTGTGCGCTGAACACCTTCGTGTTCGCCGTCTGCGCCTCCGTGGCGGGGGTGATGTTTCTTCGCTGGTTCACCGAGCTTCCGTCGCGGCTGCTGGTTCATGCGGCGACGACTGTCCTGGTGGCAGGCACCATCTCCGTTGCCTACACATTCTTTCTGTCGACGTTCTATGTCGTCCGCTGCGTCTATCCCATCTATCTGCGACACGGCCTCACGACGGCGCACGACGCCGACGTTCTCGACGGGCTGCGTCGGAGAACGACGGTCTATCTGGCGGTGACGGCGTCTGTGCCGCTCGTCGGTGTATTGGCCGGATTCAGCACCCTCGAACCCGCGGAGCTGCCTCTGGTGCGCGATTCGGTCCTGGGGTTGTGCGCGGCCTCCGGGCTCGCGTTCGTCGCCGTGTACTGGTTGTACAGGAAGCTTGATGCAGATGTGCGTGCACTCGAGCGGGTGGTCTGACGCAACCGAGAATCTCTGATGCGGGCCACTTTCGACGGGTGCGGTCCGGTCCGCATGCGCGCAGACTGGACCAAGGAGGTCATCATGCGTCTGTTAAAGGGCCTGCTCGATGTGGTGCTGGGAATCGTCACGGCCGTAGTCGGCACGGTGCTGGGGATCGTCGCGGCCGTCGTGTGGCTCGTCGGCGGGATACTGTGCGTGACGATCCTCCTGATTCCCCTTGGCCTGCCCGTCATGCGGCTCGCCCGCCGCCTGTTCACCCTCGCCGGAAAGCTGATGCATCTTCCCTGACAGCGTCTCTCTGGCCGGCGCGGGCTGGTGGTTGCCGCCGCGCAGGGCGAAGAAGATGAACGGCGCTTCACCGCTGAGCTGCTCGAAGAGTTCGGGGGAGCGATCGCGCACAGCGGTATCGGGGCGCGGCTCCGAGACGCGTTCGACGGTGAATCCTGCCGCGATGAAGGCGTCGAACATTGCGTGCAACGGCCGGTGCCAGAACCTCATGAGGAAGGTTTCGCCGGACTTTACCCATTCCTCGGTGAACTCGAACGTGTCGAGGTAGTCGCCCTGCCCGGACGGCCTGAAGTCCACGAACGGGTGATGCGTCGAGATGACGACGCGTCCGCCCGGCGCGAGAACCCGTCGAAACTCGGACAACGGTCCCGACCAGTCGTGGAGGTAGTGCATCACCAGCGACGCCACGACGACGTCGAAGGTCGATGACCGGATGGGCAACTGCTGCTCGAGATCTGCCCGGATCAACGGGACGTCGGGTCCCAGGCGGCTTCGGGCGATCGCGAGCAGGTTCGTGCTGACATCGACGCCGGTGACCGCAGCGCCCGCGGAGACGAGCGCCTGCGACAGCACACCGCTGCCGCAGCCCGCATCCAGCACCCTCCGTCCAGCGACGTTGCCGACCAGCGCCAGCGTCGTGGGTCGCTCGTACAACGCGTTGTACACGTTGTCCTCGATGTCGGCGTCGTACGCCGACGCGTACTTGTCGTAGTCGTTGAATGTCGCCACGATCCGATCATGTCGCATCGGAGCCGTCGCCGGATCCAGGCGCGGCGTAGCCGAACTCGTCACTGGCGGCATGACTGCCGCGTTGGTCGTGTCGGTCGAATTGTTCAGGAGCGGCGGGTGCGCGGTGCGCGGTGCGCGGTACTGCTCGTCGGTGACTTCCTCGAGCCAGGTCGTCTCCGGCGCGCCGGATCCGTCGCCCTCCCAGATCGCGAGGTGTTCCATGAACCGGTCTTCGGCGGCGCCGTGCCAGTGCTCCTCACCGGCAGGGCAGGTCACGGTCTCGCCCGGGTGGGCCGCGAAGACGACACCGTCGCGGGTGCCGACCAGCGCGACACCGGAGACGACGTGCAGGGTTTGCCCGAGGACATGGTGATGCCAGAACGTGCGGGCGCCGGGGGAGAAGCGGACCAAGTTGGTCCGCGCCCGCGAGGGTTCCCTGCCTGCGTAGATGACGTCGTACCAGACGTCGCCGGTGAATTGTCGGGCCGGTCCCTTGCCCGTGGCGACGGGGACGCTGAACTCCATGAGGTACTCCTCGGGTGTGGATATCGACGCCGAGCTCGCGGGAGGCCTCGGCGTGCGCGGTGATCTGACCGGATGCGCCCGGCAGGTTCTCGTCTCAACCAGTAAAGGTGGGCGAGCGCGCTCGCGGGAGTGCCTGCTTTTCCAGGTAACCGCAGTACCCCCCTCGGCCCTGAGGCCCTGCGGCTCGCCCGCCGTGGCCACCGCAATACAGCTATGGCGGCAGGCAACGCTCGCACCGGGTGAATTAGTGTTCACCGCGTGGTGCACCATGGAGGAGAATGCTCGACTCGACGATGTTGGTGAGGAACCCCATGGATCCCGTAGTCCCACAATCCGAATTCGCCGGTGATGGCGTCACGCTTGTCGCCGACCGGTGGGACCCGCCGACCCCGGGTGACGGATCAGGCGCCGACAGAAAGGGCTTGGTCCTGTTGCTGCACGGCGGCGGGCAGACCCGGCATTCCTGGCGAAACACCGGTCGCAGCCTCGCGGCGGACGGCTGGTCCGCCATTGCGCTGGATGCGCGTGGGCATGGAGACAGCCAGTGGGCGCCGGACGGGGACTACGGCATCGATGCGTTGGTCGCCGACTTGACCTCGGTCATCAATGAGCTGGGGGAGAAGCCAGTTCTCGTCGGTGCCTCGATGGGCGGTATGACGTCGTTGATCGGGCAGGGTGAGAATCCCGATCTCGCTCGCGGCCTGGTCTTGGTCGATATCGCACCGAAGGTCGAAACGAGCGGTACCGCGGAGATCATGGCCTTCATGCGCAGTGGCCTCGAGGGTTTCGCGAGCCTCGACGACGCGGCAGCGGCGATCGCGGCGTATACCCCGAACCGTGTCCGCAAGCCCAACCCGCAGGGTCTGCGTAAGAACCTTCGGCTGCGTGATGGCCGCTGGTACTGGCATTGGGATCCGGAGTTCCTGCGCGTCGGCGACGAACCCACTCGCCAGTCCGACTCGATCGTGCGATACGAACGCGCCCGGGACGCCGCGGCCGCGATCACCGTTCCCACGATGCTCGTTCGTGGCAAGCAATCGAATGTGGTCAGTGAGGAGGGCGCGAAAGAGCTGCTCGAGCTGATCCCGACCGCGAAACTGATCGACGTCACCGGTGCGGGTCACATGGTCGCCGGCGACGACAACGATGTCTTCAGTGGCGGGCTGAAGGAATTTCTCGACGAAGACGTTGTCGCGGCCCGTCGCTGAAGACGGGCCTCGATCCCGCCGTTCCGTGGGATGCTGCAACAATCCGCATCGGCTTCGCGGTCGCACCGCAGGGCACGGCGCGCAGCGATGCCGCAGACTGAGCACTCGTCCGGATGTCGGGCGGGTTCCCGCACACCGCGAGAACCCGCCGATACCCACACCGACCTGAGGTGTCGAAAGTCGGGAATCGTGGTTCAGCTGACGCGGATGAGTTTCTTGTTCACGAATTCGTCGATCCCGTATTTGCCGAGTTCACGACCGAAACCGGAGCGTTTGACGCCGCCGAACGGCAGCTCGACTCCCTCGGCGCCAACGGCATTGACGAACACCATGCCCGCGTCCAGCGAGTCGGCGACGCGGGACGCCTGATCGGGGTCGGTGGTGAAGACATACGAGCCGAGACCGAACGGGGTGTCGTTGGCCAGTTCGACGGCCTCGGCCTCGGAGCCCGCCTTGTACACGGTTGCAACCGGCCCGAAGAGTTCCTCCCGGTAGGTTCGTGAATCCGGTGACACGTTCGTCAGCACGGCGGGTGGGAAGAAGGCTCCCTGCCGTTCACCCTCGGACACAATGGTGGCTCCCTCGGCGATCGCCTGCTGCACCTGCTCGGCCAGTCGGTCGGCGGCGGCCACCGACGACAGTGGCGCGAGCCCGTCGGCAGTGGCGAGAACCTCTGAAGTGAATCTGCCGACGAAGTCGTCGTACAGGTCCTCGGCGATGATGAATCGCTTCGCTGCGTTGCAGGCCTGCCCGGTGTTTTCGAAGCGACCTTCCACCGCTGCCTTCACGGTGGCGTCGAGGTCATCGGAACTGAGCACGATGAACGGATCGGAACCGCCGAGTTCCAGCACCACCTTCTTGAGGTTGCGTCCCGCGATCTCGGCGACCGCCGCACCCGCACGCTCGGACCCGGTCAGCGACACGCCCTGGACCCGCGGGTCGGCGATCGCGTCGGCGATCTGCTCGTTGGTGGCGTAGACGTTGACGTAGGCGCCCTCCGGGTATCCGGCGTCGCTGAAGATCTGGTGCAGCGCCGCCGCCGATTCCGGACACTGCGGTGCGTGTTTGAGCACGATCGTGTTGCCCAGTGCCAGATTCGGACCCGCGAACCGGGCCACCTGGTAGTAGGGGTAGTTCCACGGCATGATGCCGATCAGCACACCGATCGAGCGTCGACGGATCAGCGCGGTACCCGAGCCCTCGACCAGGTCGATGGGCTCGTCGGCGAGGAACTTCTCGGCGTTGTCGGCGTAGTACTGGTAGATCGCGGCGCTGAAGTCCACCTCCCCCAGCGACTGATCGAGTGGCTTGCCCATCTCCCGCTGGATGATCTTGGCCAGTTCGTCGCGGCGTTCGGTGTGTAACTCGGCGACTCTCGTGAGCAGTCCGGCGCGCTCGAGAATCGTCGAGCGCCGCGACCACTCACGGTGCGCCTTCTGCGCAGCGGACAGCGCCGCCTGCATCTCCTCGTCGGTGGCGGTCGGGTATTCGCGCACCGTCTTCCCGGTGGCCGGGTCCACTACTGCGTACAGGCTCATGTCGCGTCTCCTCGGAAGGGTCGGATACCTCAGTATTGCGCGTGATGAGGTGCTGCGGTTGGTAGTCACGGCCAGTACTCGATCACGGGTCTCGGCGGTGCCCGGTCGAAAGCCTGAACTTCCCGACGAGATCCGGCCGCCTGCCCTCGACATCACCGGGACTATCCGGTTGCGAGCTCGTGCATGCGGCCGTGGGCGACGGAGACGGCAGCGGCCGAGCCGACCAGATCGCTGCCGTCGCGACTGACCACTGCCACCACGTCTCCAGGCCTGACATCCTGTGCCAGAACCACTCCGGAACAGCCCGGTGCCCCGATCATGCTGCCGCACCGCATGATCGAGAACTCTTCCGCCGGTCCGACAGGGTGGCGATTCGCGACGGCCGCCGCGACCAGCTCACCGGTCGTCACGGCTACGACCGAGCCGACAGCACTGTCCAGACGACAACCGGGCCGCCGGGCGTGCGCTCCACGTGGTGCACCCGGCACACATTCACCGCAGCTCGCGCAGTGACCGATCGTCCGGAATCCACCGAAAGACGTGGCCGCGGAAAGCGGTTCCGGATGCACGCGTCCTCGACGGCATCGGCGACGGCGTCGCCGAGATCGGATGAGCCGCCGTCGCCGACAGTCGGCACGCAGTCGCAGCGTATGCCGACTGCCCGGTGAGAACCACCAACGCTGCCCTGACATCGGGACGGCGGGGCTGTGCACACGCCGTGAACCGTTTGTCGGGCCCGCGACGCTGTTACAGCCACAAACGGGCCGGGACGGAGGACCATGGGGTGCGGACCGAACCAAGGAGCCCGCCGTGCCCACAGAGTCCGAAGCTCCGCCGCCGATTCGCGCAGTCGGCGGCCGCGACACCGTTCGAGCGGCCGTTGTCGTCGGCGCACTCGGCGTCGTCTTCGGAGACATCGGCACCAGCCCGATCTACACCATCCAGACGGTGTTCAACCCGGACGACCCGCATCCCGTGCCGATCAGCACGAACAACGTCTACGGCGTCGTGTCGCTGATCTTCTGGTCGGTAATGATCGTCGTCACGCTGACCTACGTCACGCTGGTGATGCGCGCCGACAACGACGGCGAGGGCGGAGTCATGGCGCTGATCACGCTGCTGCTGCGCTGGGGTGGAACGCAGGGGCGCCGGGTTGCCGCTCTGCTGGCCGGCCTCGGGATCTTCGGTGCCGCTCTGTTCTTCGGCGACAGCATGATCACCCCCGCGATCTCGGTGCTGTCTGCGGTGGAAGGGGTCAAGGTCGTCGAGCCGACATTGGAAGAGTTGATCGTGCCGATCACTGCGGTCATCATCGTGCTGCTCTTCTCGGTCCAGCGCCGAGGCACGGCCACGGTCGGCCGGTATTTCGGGCCGGTGATGATCCTCTGGTTCGCCTCCATCGGCGCCTGCGGCGTGGGAGGGATCGCCCAGCACCCGGAAATCCTCAAAGCGTTGTCACCGACCTATGCGTTGGGCTTCATGATCGGCCACTTCGAGATCGCCTTCTTCGCGTTGGCCGCGGTGGTGCTGGCGGTCACCGGCGCGGAGGCGCTGTACGCGGACATGGGTCACTTCGGACGGCGGGCGATTACCCGCGGCTGGTTGCTGCTCGTGCTGCCGGCGTGCGTCCTGAGCTACTTCGGGCAGGGTGCGCTGGTTCTCGGTGACGAGACCGCGGTGCACAGCCCCTTTTTCCTGCTCCCTCCCGAATGGGCGCGGGTGCCGATGGTGCTGCTGGCTACCGCGGCCACGGTGATCGCCTCCCAAGCGGTGATCACCGGCGCCTACTCGGTCGCCGCGCAGGCCGCCCAGCTCGGCTATCTGCCGAGATTGCGCGTGGCGCACACCTCGGAGGCGACGATCGGCCAGATCTATGTGCCGTGGATCAACTGGGTGCTGATGGTGTCGGTGCTGACGCTGGTATTCGCCTTCCGCAGCTCGGCAGCGCTGGCGTACGCGTTCGGCATGGCGGTGACCGGGACCATCACGATCACCACGCTGCTGTTCTTCTACATCGCGCGCACCAGATGGCGCACTCCGCTGTGGCTGGTCGTGCCCGGTGCTGGGCTGTTGCTGCTGGTCGATGTGCTGTTCCTGGCGGCCAATCTGACCAAACTGGTGCACGGGGCGTGGCTTCCGCTGCTGATCGGCATCACGGCGTTCACCGTGATGACCACGTGGCAGCGTGGTCGGGTGATCGTCACCCGTGCGAGGGAGCACGCGGAGGGGCCGCTGCGCGAGTTCATCGACGAGTTGCACGACCACCGGCCGCCGTTGCAGCGGGTCCCCGGCACTGCGGTGTTCCTCAACCGTGGCAAACAGACTGCGCCACTGGCGATGCGAGCGAATGTCGAACACAATCACGTGCTGCACCAACACGTGGTGATCATGTCGATCGGCACGCTGCCGGTGCCCCGCGTACCAGAGACCGAGCGGACGGAGGTCGACACTCTCGGCTATGCCGAAGACGGGATCCTCCACATGACCGCGAACTTCGGGTACATGGAAACACCGAACGTCCCGGCCGCACTGCGCCTGCTCGACCCCACGCAAACCGAGGGGCCGATCGCGATCGAGGACGCGTCCTACTTCCTGTCGAAGATCGAACTGAAGAAGGGTTCGGCACCGACGATGGCGCCGTGGCGCAAGCATCTGTTCATCGCGACTTCGTACATCACGGCCGACGCCGCCGAGTACTTCGGTCTCCCGGGTGACCGGACCGTGACGGTAGGTTCCCGGATCGAGGTATGACGGCGCGGCAGTGTCGCGCGGGGCTTCGTCGTTTCGATCCGATCGTGCGTGCGGGGCAGCCGTCGTCGGCCGCGCGACCCTGGTGGGTTGCCAGTCGGTGAATAACCGGTTCCGTCAACGCTGTCGCCGGTTGATGGCGCATACACTGGGGCAATGACACTCCCGTCAGCGCCTGTCGCCCCGTTCGGGCGCGTACTCACCGCCATGGCTACAGCGTTCACCGTGGAGGGCGAGATCGATGAGGACGCGACTGCTCGGATCGCCCTTCACCTGGTCGACCACGGACACGACGGACTCGTCGTCTCTGGGACAACCGGTGAGGCCGCCACGACGACCACTGTCGAAGATGGTCGGATACTGCGAGCGGTCAAGGACGCGGTAGGTGACCGCGCCAAGATCGTTGCCGGGGTGGGCACCAACGACACCCGCCACACGCTGGAATTGGCGCGCCAGGCTGTCAAGCAGGGTGCCGACGGGCTGCTGCTGGTAACGCCGTACTACAACAAGCCGAGTCAAGGCGGGATACTGCAACACTTTCGCTACGTAGTGGATGCCGTCGATGCCCCTGTCATGCTCTACGACATCCCCAGCCGGGCCGGCACCAAACTGGCACCCTCGACATTCGAGGCGATGGCGGACTGGCCGTCCGTGGTCGCGGTGAAAGATGCAGCTGGAGATCCCACACAAGCGATCATGCTGCGCGAATTGGGCTACGCGGTGTACTCGGGAGACGACAGCCTCACCCTGGGTTTCCTCGCGTACGGGGCATGCGGGGTCGTCTCCGTTCTCGGTCACGTGGCGGGCGACGAGATCCGCGCCATGATCGAGGCCTTCTTCTCGGGGGACGTCGAAACCGCGCGGGAGATCAATGCCCGCCTGCAGCCGGCTCTGCGTGCGGTAATGGGTGTCCCCAATTACGGTGCGACGACGGTCAAAGGGGCGCTGCAGTTGCTCGCTGTCCTGCAGAACAGAACCGTGAGGTCCCCGCTACTTGCTCTCGACGACGGCGAGTATGAAGCGCTTCGGACGGGGCTGTTGGCTTCGGAGTTGCTGCGCTGAACGGGCCTGGGTGTGTACTCAGATCTGTCGACACGACCTTCCCGGCGCACGCGCTGCTTCTCCGCGGCACTGCCGCCGATGACGGCGTGGGTTGAGTCATGAGGTGGGAGACAGTCGAGGGGGCAAACACAAGGTCCGGCTCCCACGGCACCGATCGTGAATCAGCACCCCGCCCGTGGCAACCGGCCGGAAGAGTCAAGGTGAGGGTACGCGTGAGTTACAGCTGCGTGCGCACTTCGCAGACCGGGTCGCCCGGAGGCGTTTACGTGCATATGCTCTGACGAGGTTCGCTGAACGAAGAGGTGCACGATGGGCGACACAGCCGACGACGGGCCGGGGCCCGACCCCGAATTGACGGTCGGCACCCGGGTACTTGTCCGCAGAAAATCCGAGGCCGACGTCACCGGTCAGATCGTCGAGGACTATGCGGCCCTGACCGAGCCTGGCGGCACCGGGCACGAGTGGGCGCCGGCGCATCGGTGGGCGATCGCCCTCGACGACGGACGCCTGGTCTTCGCCGACACCGACGAGGTGACCGTCGATCCCAGCCCCCACCGGGATGGGACCCACCGGCGCCGAGAGCACTGAGGGGTAGTCGGCAGGCGGCGAAGGGCAGGGCGCGAGGTCGGATCGAAATCTGGAGCGTTCACCATGGTGAACACACGCTTCGGTAACGGAACCACGGCGACAGTTCGCCTACCTGTGGCACGTCGCGGAGCAACGACAGCGGCGGTCTTGTGTCAGCCGGGCGCCCGCGGCGGACCAGCGCATCTCCCTCAGTGCCGGTGAAAAGCTGCTGGCGATCGCGCGGCGGCGGGCGGACCGGCCACCGGTGCCGTCCCGTGATCAGGACCCGCTGCCGGCTCGAGTTCGCATGAGGGCTTCCTGATGTTCGCGGACGTCCTCGCCGTGCGCGGGGGACGCCACCCAGCTGCCGTCGGGGTGCAGCACCCAGCACCGGGTCTTCGGATCCAGCGCCGAATCGAAGAGGTCGCCCAATTGCGCGGTGAGCCGGGGATCTTTCACCTGAACCCCGGCCTCCACCCTACGGTCGAGGTTGCGGTGCATCATGTCTGCGCTGGCGATCCAGAACTCGCCCGCTCCACGGAAGTGCAGGATTCGCGAATGTTCGAGAAAGCGCCCGAGAATCGACCGGACGTCGATGTTCTCGCTCAGTCCTGGCACCCCCGGTTTCAATGTGCAGATTCCGCGGACGACGATCTGCACGGGCACACCGGCCTGCGATGCGCGATAGAGCGCGTCGATCACGTCCTCGTCGACCAAGGCGTTGGCCTTCAATCGGATACCCGCGTCCTCGCCGCGAAGTGCGCGCGCCACTTCGCCGTTGATCCGTTCGATGATGCCCCGCCGGATGCCGTAGGGCGCGACGAGGAGGTTGCGGTACTGCGCTTTCCGCGAATAGCCGGTGAGGGAGTTGAACAGGTCGGTGAGGTCGGCGCCGATCTCCGGTGCCGCGGTGAGCAGAC
>NZ_JARJBD010000571.1:0-309 GCF_029269925.1 Rhodococcus sp. T2V | reverse complement strand
CGGTCGACGAGCAGGCCGACCACGATCTGCGGATCGACCCGCCGCTCCTTCGAGTAGCCGACTTTGCGGAGTTCGTCTTCCTTCTCCGCCTCGAAGTACAAGGCGCTGTATTTCGAGGCGGAGAAGGAAGACGACCTCCGCAAGGTCGGGTATTCGAAAGAACGCAGGGTCGATCCGCAGATCGTGGTCGGGCTGCTCGTCGACCGACCCACCCCTCACACGAGGACCTCGGCATAACCGAGACGTCGGCATAATTCGAATACCCGACCTTGCGGAGGTCGTCTTCCTTCTCCGCCTCGAAATACAGCG
>NZ_JARJBD010000570.1:0-309 GCF_029269925.1 Rhodococcus sp. T2V | reverse complement strand
CAAGGCGGATTCAATCGGTCGTCGCAACACCTGGCTGTTGCAGTGAGTGTAGCTGCTCGGCGAAGACCTCGGCCGGGGTTCGCCAGTCGTGGATCTTGCGGGGTCCCGTCGGCGGTCACGATCACCGCATGCTCATCCGCCTCCACACCCACCGGCAGCGACTCCCACACCGGCCGACCCGGTGGTGTCGGCCCGGTCTCCGGCGCACCCACCCCTCACACGAGGACCTCGGCATAACCGAGACCTCGGCATAATTCGAGTTATGCCGAAGTCCTATCTGGGGTTAGGTGACCACCGTCCGCAATGAAT
>NZ_JARJBD010000569.1:0-312 GCF_029269925.1 Rhodococcus sp. T2V | reverse complement strand
CCGCACGAGCAAGGATGGGGCGGACGTCATTCGATGGACAGCCAAGGGGCCTAGGGGGTAGCCGAAGATCTGTCCGTCGAAGGGCTGTAGTTCGTGTTGTTGCAGTGTACCGTCACCGCGGCGTGGGTGATGTCGGGGTGGGTGGTGAGGGTGGCTTCGATTTCGCCGAGTTCGATGCGGTGGCCGCGGATTTTGACTTGGAGGTCGCCGCCACAACCTTGCAACGAAAACAGGCCGGAACTAAGCAGCGACACGCTACTAGTAGACTGTCGCGGCTAAGTGTTGGGATATAGGTGGCGGAGTTTGATGCGG
>NZ_JARJBD010000568.1:0-315 GCF_029269925.1 Rhodococcus sp. T2V | reverse complement strand
GGCTGATCTCGCCGGCCCGCTCGGCGAGGGTCCACCCGTTCTTGCGTTCTAGACCCGCAACCAAACCCGTCACATATTCACGGACTCGGGACCGCGGCTCCGACCACACCCACCCCTCACACGAGGACCTCGGCATAACCGAGACGTCGGCATAATTCGAGTAGCCGACTTTGCGGAGTTCGTCTTCCTTCTCCGCCTCGAAGTACAAGGCGTAGACCGACAGGACATCTTCCATCCGGGCTGCGAACTCCGCGTTCGCCTTTGGTGGGATGGTCCAGCACTTCTTCAGGTGAGGACGAAGTTTCGTTTTTTTAA
>NZ_JARJBD010000567.1:0-318 GCF_029269925.1 Rhodococcus sp. T2V | reverse complement strand
CGCGGCGCAGCGCCGGGGCGAGCGGCGATTCGGGGTACGGGTACTCCGCCGCCGGGTCGCGGCGCAGCGCCGGGGCGAGCGGCGATTCGGGGTACGGGTACTCCGCCGCCGTCGACGTCCCAGTCCGCGCGCCGCAGCAACCGTTGCATCCCGTCCGGGCTGATCTCGCCGGCCCGCTCGGCGAGGGTCCACCCGTTCTTGCGTTCTAGACCGCGAAGGCATTGACAACAGTCCTGACCGGCAGAGGGGAAGGGGAAGTCTGCCGCCACAACCTTGCAACGAAAACAGGCCGGAACTAAGCAGCGACACGCTACTAGT
>NZ_JARJBD010000566.1:0-321 GCF_029269925.1 Rhodococcus sp. T2V | reverse complement strand
AGTTCGCCACCAAACCGAGACTGGCGCAACACATGATCGCACGCGCCCTCGACGCTCAGGTCCCCTTCTCCTGGGTCACCGCGGACGAGGCCTACGGGCAGGTGAAGAGTAGACGCAGGTGTTGAGGACATTGTTCTTGGCTGTGAGTGGAAGCCCCCAGACCGGCGGGGTGAAGGACCTGGGCAATGGTCCGATGCGCCGGAGAAGGGCACGCCGCACGTGAGCGAGGAGCTGGTAGGGCTTCTCGTCCATGCACACCACCGGGCGAGAGGGGTTGTGGGGGCGGGCGTAGACCGACAGGACATCTTCCATCCGGGCTGC
>NZ_JARJBD010000565.1:0-324 GCF_029269925.1 Rhodococcus sp. T2V | reverse complement strand
AGGGAAAGCAGGGAGCAGCATAAATGAGCGAACCAATCACCGACCCCGAAGTCCTGATCGAGAAGCGGGACGGGGTGGGCCGGATCGTGTTGAACCGGCCGAAGGCGACGCGCTGGACCTACCGACCCGCTGACCGGGGCACTAAACCTGTGCAAGTCAGGCCAAACCGCGCCGACGCCGCGCCGAGTGATCAGGTGGCCGGTTAGGTGACACCCGACGACCACCGCGCATGACCCGCCGGCGGCTGTGTGCACGCCAACGCAATCAACCTAGCCTGAACTTTTCGTGCAGGAGCGCGGATCAGGGTGGGTAGATAAGCGAAAG
>NZ_JARJBD010000564.1:0-324 GCF_029269925.1 Rhodococcus sp. T2V | reverse complement strand
CATCGGGCAAGTCGGCGGTCTGTGTGCCACTGCCCTCCTCGTGCTCGTCATTTCGGGCTCTTCCCGTTTCAGAGTGCGTTGATCCGTTCCTGAAGCTGCCCGGAGTGGCCTTGTTCTACTCGGCCTCGAGGCGGGGCACTAAGCGAAATGTCCTAAGTCAGGTGATCTTGGACTGACGTCAACCCTGCGAACAATCGGGCGTCGTGGTTTGGCCACTACGACGAGCTGACCGACCGGGAACAGGCGGTCGTCCGCGCCGAATGGACCGAGCCGACGCTTGAGCCCCGATCCCGTCCTGCACGCCATCGCCGGACCGAACGGTGC
>NZ_JARJBD010000563.1:0-329 GCF_029269925.1 Rhodococcus sp. T2V | reverse complement strand
CCAGCGCAAACATCAGCCGAACCCAGAAATCCCCGCCGACTTGTGCAAGTCAGGTCCGAAGCCGTGTGCAGGTCGTGGCGATGGATGGGTTCGCCGGCTACCGCACCGCCACTTCAAGCCAGCACTACGGCTCCAGGTGGGGCCACTTCAGATTGGCACACTCAGTCCAGACACTGACGGGTCAGCACCGAGAGTTCGATCTCGGCGACGTTGAGCCACACGGCGTGCGCCCTTATACGGCCCTCACATCGCCCACAGATCGGTCAGTAGAGCCTGTTTTGTGATCGGGGTCTGGTCGGTGCGGTAGGGCGATCGTGAGCGAGGTCGAC
>NZ_JARJBD010000562.1:0-330 GCF_029269925.1 Rhodococcus sp. T2V | reverse complement strand
TACCTGCGTAAACACGCAGATTCACGCTCATTACCCCAGATAAGACGTCGGCATAATTCGAAAGAACGCAGGGTCGATCCGCAGATCGTGGTCGGGCTGCTCGTCGACCGACACAGGTCACAGCACCGCCAGACGAGCTACCAGCGAGTAATGTCCTAAGTCAGGAGATCGATGCGGCGATGCACGACGTGACCCCGCGGCTCGCCGCGCGCCTGGAACACCGGAGCCCGCACCCCAGGCCAAGTCGGCGCCCTGCGTCGGGGTGGGCGAAATGAGGCTCTTCCCGATCGGGAGTGCATGATGCCGGTTCTGGGCTGATGGGGTGAGGCA
>NZ_JARJBD010000058.1:0-63709 GCF_029269925.1 Rhodococcus sp. T2V | reverse complement strand
CGAGGTCGAGACCTGCCAGGCGTTCCTTGTCGGTGAGAGTCTGCTCGATCGTCATGATGGTGCCTTTCCTTGCAACGGTTTTCGGATACGGAGAAGGTGAGTGCGACTGCGCACCGGGGGAGTGGCGAATGCCTGACACAGAGGTAACCGGCCGCCGGCCCGGTCGTCAACCGAGTCCCGCGCATCTAGCCGCATCGACGGATGAGAGCGGCCCCGGCCCCGCTTTCCTATACAATCTGAATACTTCAATGGGGCAATAGAAATGGACTGCGATGGTTGCGCGGAGTGAGATCGGCGTCGGAGTGCTCGCTCGCGCGGTGGCGATCCTCGATGTCGTGGAGTCGAACCCGATGGGTGCGAGCGACCTCGCCCGCGAGCTGGACCTGTCCCTGTCGACCACGTACCGGCTGGCAACGGACATGGTCAAGCACGGCCTCCTCCGGAAGGATCAGGAAGGCCGTTTCTACCTCGGTCAGCGGTTCGTCACGACGGCGCTGAGTGATCTCGCGGTCCCGGCTCTGCGCGAATTGGCGGAGAAGACAGGGGAATCCGCTCAGTTGTGGGTGCGGCGGGGCGAATCGCGGCTCTGTGCGGCCAGCGTCGACTCGCAGCACGAGCTGCGGGTCGCGCTGCCCGTCGGAACATTGGTGCCGCTTCCGCAGGGGTCGAGTGGGCACGTGCTGTCCGGAGACTGGGAGTCCGACCCCGAGGCGGTGAAATCGGGTTGGTGGGTGTCGATTTCGGAACGCACACCGGGTTCCGCCTCCATCAGCGCACCGGTTCGCAGGCACGGCGAGATCGTGGCCGCCGTGTGCGTGTCCGGTCCCGAGGGGCGCATGGGGGAGAATCTGGGTTCCCGGATGGGCCGCGCAGTCGTCGCTGCTGCGCGGCAGATCGAGACGTCCGTTCCCGGCGACTGACTCGTTCAGGCGATGTCGAACGTGGTGACGTCGGCCGACCGATGTTGCTGCGCCAGTTGGCGGTAGACCGCCGCGTTGGCGGCGTTGTGGCCCACCTCGTCGTCGGTCAGTTCCCGGCGGACCTTCGCGGGCACGCCGGCAACGAGTGAGCGCGGCGGAATCCGGGTTCCTTCGAGGACGAGCGCACCGGCCGCGATCAGCGACTGCGTGCCGATCACCGCGCCGTTGAGGACGGTGGCGCCCATACCCACGAGGGCGCCGTCCTCCACGGTGCAGCCGTGCAGCACGGCGTTGTGCCCCACACTGACGTCCCGGCCGACGACCACGGGGAACCCCGGGTCGACGTGAACGTCCACTCCGTCCTGGATGTTGCTGCCCTCGCCGAGGGTGATGGAATCGCAATCGGCCCGCAGCACGGCGCCGTACCAGACGCTGGCCTTCGCGCCGAGGGTCGCGGCGCCGATCACCGCCGCGGTCGGCGCGACCCACGCGGTCTTCTCCGCGCGCGGCGAACGTCCGTTGATCGCAACGACGTGTGGTTCTCTCACCGTGTTCTCCTCCTGTCGAGCAGCGGATTCGCGCTGCATCTCGCAGCGTTCCGTCGTCCATTGTCGTGTGGCGCGGACTCCGGGCATTGCCAATTGTGACTGCGCCCACTACCGTCATTCTTATCAGACGGGAAGCTAACTGCCAAATAATGAGAATGTGCAGGCAGGGCTCCCGTGGACATCCGGTACAGATCGACGAGGGAGAACTCTCACATGCAGGTCCCAGAAAACGGCCCACTGCACGGCATCCGTGTGCTGGAACTCGGCAACTTCATCGCGGCCCCCATCGCGAGCCGCATCTTCGCCGACTTCGGCGCCGAGGTCGTCAAGATCGAACGGCCGGGCGTCGGCGACGAACTGCGGGGCTGGCGCCGCCGTCGCGGCGCGACGTCGATGATGTTCCGCACCATCGCCCGCAACAAGCGGTCCGTCACGCTCGACCTCCGGACGGACGAGGGCCGCGCGATCATCCTCGACCTCGCCCGGAAGTCGGATGTCGTCATCGAGAACTTCCGCCCCGGAACGCTCGAACGGTGGGGAATCGGCCCCGACCAGCTGACGGCCGCCAACCCCGACATCGTCCTCGTGCGGATCTCCGGCTATGGGCAGACCGGCCCGTACCGGGAGCGCACCGGATTCGGCGGTGTCGCCGAGGCTTTCGGCGGGCTACGGCACGTCACCGGCTACCCGGACCGTCAATCCGTCCGGGCGGCCGCCCCCATCGCCGACACCCTCGCCGGGCTGCACGGCGCGATCGGCGCCCTGATGATGTTGCTGGCCAGGGCGAGACAGGGCGATCATTCGACCCCGCGGGTGGCGGACGTGGCCCTGTACGAATCGGTGTTCATGGCGATGGAGTCCCTCGTTCCCGACTACGACGCGTACGGCATGGTCCGCGAGCGGACCGCGGGCAACCTGCCCGGCGTGGTGCCGAGCGGTGTCTATCCGTGCGACGGCGGCTCCGTGATGATCGCCGGCAACTCGAGCGGCGTGTTCGGCCGGCTGATGCAGGCCGTGGGACGGGGCGATCTCGCCGACGATCCCGAACTGGCCGACGGGGACCAGCGATTCCGGCGTGAAGCCGAACTCGACGACGCGATCTCCGCGTGGACGTCCCAGCGGCGTCCCCGCGACGTGGTCGCCGAACTCGGCGCCGCCGGCGTGCCCGTCGGCGAGGTGTACGACGCGGTGCAGATCGCGGACGACGAGCACTACAACGCGCGCGGCATGCTGCAGAGCCTGAAGGTGTCCGTCGACGGGGAACCCGAAGAAGTGCGCTTCCCCGGAGTCGTCCCGCACCTCGACGGCGAACCCACCCAGATCCGCTGGGCAGGACCCGAGCTGGGTGAGCACACCGACGAGATCCTCGGCGGATTGCTGAACCTGTCGGGCGATCAGCTCGCCGACTACCGCGCCCGCGACATCGTCTGAATCGGAGAAGTGAAATGACAGTCACCATAACGGATGTCGTGCTGCGGGACGGATTGCAGGACGAGGACGCGGTCGTCTCCACCGACCACAAGATCGCCGTCGCGGACGCACTCGTCGCCGCAGGCGTGACGCACATCGAGGCGGCATCGTTCGTCTCGCCCACACGCGTCCCGCAGATGGCGGACGCCGACGACGTCATCGCCCGATTGCCCCGCACCGATCCGTCGGTCACCTACAGCGCCCTCGCACTCAACCCGCGTGGGGTGCACCGCGCCGTGGCGACCGGCATCGACGAGATCCAGGTCGTGACGTCCGCCAGCGCCGGGCACAGCACGGCGAACACCGGCCGGAATCCGGACGAGGCGCTGACCGGACTCGCCGAGGCATTGCAGAAGTACCCGGACCGGAGTTTCCTCGGAGGTGTGTCGACCGCGTTCGTCTGCCCGTTCGAGGGCATCATCGCCCCCGCCGCGCTGGTGCGGGTGGCGCGCGCGATGGCCGCGATGGGTGTGCGCAGGCTCGGGCTGGCCGACACCTTGGGAACGGCCACCACCGAGCAGGTGCTCGCGTCGGTCGGGGCGGTACGCGACGCCCTCCCCGACATCGAACTGAGCCTGCACCTGCACAACGCACACGGGCAGGCCCTCGGCACCGTGATCGCCGCGCACCGGCAACTCGGCATCACGCACTTCGACAGCGCCATCGGAGGGTACGGCGGCTGCCCGTTCGCCCCGGGCGCCCACGGCAATCTCGCCACCGAGGAACTGGTAGCGCACCTCCACGCGCACGACATCGACACGGGCATCGATCAGCAGGCCCTCGGCCTCGCCGTCGACACCGTGAAACTTGCTCTGGCACAAGCTCGGCCCCTCTCCGCAGTGTGAACTGCGAACTCACCCCGAAAGGCCGACCATGGTCTACGCAATCTCCATCGTCGCTCTGATCGCGATCTTCACCGTCGCGACACTCACGCCGATCAACATGGGCATCCTCGCGTTCGCCGGAGCATTCGTCATCGGCGGCTGGGTGTCCGGGATCCCGGTCGAGGACATCATCGACGCCTTCCCCGGCAGCACGTTCATCATCGTCGGCGGCATCACGCTGCTGTTCGCCATCGCGAAGGCGAACGGGACCATCGACCTTGTCATCGAGGCCTCGCTGCGCCTCGTGCGCGGCAGGCGGTGGGCGATCCTGTGGATGATGTTCCTGCTGTCCGGGCTGCTGATGGCACTCGGGTCCGTGCTCGCGGTCGGAATGCTCGCCCCCATCGCGATGCCCCTCGCGGCCAAGAACAGGATCAATCCGTTCCTGATGGGCATGGTCATCAGCCACGGCGCCCTGGCCTGCGCGTTCTCGCCCATCAACCTCTACGGCGCGTTCATCAACGGGCTGATGGACTCCACCGGCGTGGGGGCGAACCCGCTGGTCCTGTTCGCTCTGCCGTTCGTGCTGAACCTGGCCATCGCGATCGTGCTGTTCCTGATCTACGGCCTCGACCTGATCGGGCACCGCGCTCCGCGCCCGGTCGAGGAGACATCCGACGGCGGCGGATTCGGCGGTTCCCCGCGCCGGTCGTCCGGTGGTGGCGCCCCCGCCGGCGGTCCGGGCGGGAACACCGCGACGCTCACCGATCGCGAGGTCATCGAGGAAGCGCTGAGTCACGAGGGCATGAAGCCGGTGAAGATGGACAGGTATCGGTTCGCGACACTCGCGGGCATCGGGTTCCTCGTCGTCGGGTCGGTCGCGTTCGGAATCGACGTCGGCGTCAGCTCGATCTGCATCAGCGCGGTCCTGCTGTTGATGGCGCCCAAGTCGCACCCCAAGGTCGTCGACAACGTGGCATGGCCCGCCGTGGTGCTCGTGTGCGGGATGCTCACCTACATGGCGGTCATGACGCAGAACGGCACGCTCGACTTCCTCGGTGACGCGGCGTCGGCTCTCGGATCGCCATTGCTGACCGCATTGATCCTCTGCTACGCGGTCGCGATCATCTCCGCGTTCGGATCGTCGATCGGCACGCTCGGCATAGCGTTGCCCCTCGCCGCGCCGATGCTCGCGATGGGGGAGGTGGGCGCCGTGGGATTCGTCGCCGCCCTGGCGTTCTCCGCGACGGTGGTCGACGTCAGCCCGTTCTCGACGAACGGCGTGATGGTGCTCGCCAACGCACAGGTCGAGGACAAGGCGCGGTTCCAGCGCAAGATGCTCGCCTACTGCGGCCTGATCATACTGTCGGCTCCGATGTTCGTCTGGGCGCTGGTCGTCGTGCCGACGTCCGTGTAGGTCTTCCGGGCAGTGCCGGTCACCGTCTTCGGGGCGGTGACCGGCACTTCTCACGGTGCGAGGCCGCCGACTGTGAACTTTACGTACTTTAATCTTCATGTAATGGACTGTTGTCCAATAGTTTTCGATTCAACTGGGTGAAAAGTGCTGCCACAGTGACACATGCCACAAGATTACGTCCGTTTCGGGCGTTTCGTCGTTCTCCGCCCGTAAGGTGTCGACATGTCGTCGATCCTCGAGAACGAGAAAGCACCCCCATCCGGTGCCCCCGCCCCCGGACCGACCCGCGGCGAAAGGTGGCGAAACAACGCGCGATACGACCTACCCGCATCGCTCGTCGTCTTCCTCGTCGCCCTGCCGCTGTCGCTCGGCATCGCCATCGCGTCCGACGCCCCGATCATGGCGGGACTCATCGCCGCGATCGTCGGCGGCGTGGTCGCAGGTTCCGTCGGTGGGGCGCCGCTCCAGGTCAGCGGTCCCGCCGCCGGATTGACCGTGGTGGTAGCAGAATTGGTCGCCACGTTCGGCTGGAAGGCCACGTGTGCGATCACCGTCGCCGCCGGATTCCTTCAAATCATCTTCGGACTCAGTAAGATTGCCCGCGCCGCCCTGGCCATCGCACCGGTCGTCGTCCACGCCATGCTGGCCGGCATCGGAATCACGATCGCCCTCCAGCAGATTCACGTCCTCCTCGGCGGCAGCTCCCACAGCTCGACCGTCGAGAACATCACCCAGCTGCCCGGACAGCTGATATCCGCCCGGTACGGCGACGTCCTCGTGGGAGCGGTCGTCATCGTCGTCCTGTTGTTCTGGAAGAAGATTCCCGGCAAGCTGAAGGTACTCCCGGGACCGCTGGTCGCCGTCGTCGCCGCAACCGTTCTGTCCCTGGTTCTCCCGTTCGAGCTCGATCGAATCACGTTGGACGGCTCCCTGTTCGACGCCGTGGCGCTGCCCTCGATGCCGGAAGGCCCGTGGCTCGCCGTGGCCACCGGTGTGCTGACGGTCGCGCTGATCGCCAGCGTCGAAAGCCTGCTGTCCGCCGTCGCCGTCGACAAGATGCACGGCGGGACCCGGTCGGAGTTCAATCGGGAACTCGTCGGTCAGGGTTCGGCCAACATGGTCTCGGGTCTCATCGGTGGCCTGCCGGTCACCGGTGTCATCGTGCGCAGCTCCACCAACGTCGCCGCCGGGGCGAAGACCCGGGCATCCGCGGT
The DNA here is from genome assembly GCF_029269925.1 of Rhodococcus sp. T2V. Classification (NCBI taxonomy): domain Bacteria; kingdom Bacillati; phylum Actinomycetota; class Actinomycetes; order Mycobacteriales; family Nocardiaceae; genus Rhodococcus; species Rhodococcus sp. T2V. The sequence goes on along the minus strand of NZ_JARJBD010000058.1, from coordinate 57,316 downwards.
GCTGCACGGCGTCTGGATCCTCGTCTTCGCCGCACTGCTCACCGCGCTGGTCGAGCAGATCCCGATGGCCGCGCTCGCCGGACTGCTCATCGTGATCGGCATCCAGCTCGTCAAGATGGCGCACCTGCGCACGGCCCGCCGCACCGGCGACCTGTGGGTGTACGGCGTGACCGTGGCCGGCGTGGTCTTCCTGAACCTGCTCGAGGGCGTGATCATCGGTCTCGCACTCGCGGTGGTCCTGCTGCTGTGGCGGGTCATCCACCCCAGGATGCGCGCCGAACCCATCGGATCCGAGGACTCCGGGCGGTGGCGCGTGACCGTCGAGGGGTCGTGCAGCTTCCTGTCCATGCCCGCACTGACCGGGCTGCTCGCGAAAGTCCCCGCGGGCGCACACGTCACCGTGGAACTGGCGGTCGACTTCCTCGACCACGCCATGTTCGAAGCGATCGACGACTGGAAGCGGCACTACGAGAACAACGGCGGAACCGTCGTGATCGACGCGCTCGGTCCCGTCGACATGGACGCCGTGGGTGCGTCGCCGCCCCGGCGCGGCGTCGGCGTGGCGAGCCCCCGCGGGTTCGCCCCGTGGAAGAGCTGGCAGCCGCGGCACCACGACACCGGGGAGACCACCACACCGGCGGCGCTGCGACCCGTCCTCGCCGGAGTGTCGGAGTACCACCGGCGCCACGCGGCGCAACTGCAGCCGCACCTCGACGACCTGCGGGACGGGCAGCGCCCCGACTCGCTGTTCCTCACCTGCTCCGATTCACGCATCGTGCCGAACGTGATCACCAGCAGCGGTCCCGGCGACCTGTTCACGGTGCGCAACGTCGGCAACCTCGTCCCGACCGGGAAGCAGGACGTGTCCGTCGAAGCGGGCCTGGCCTTCGCGCTCGACGAACTCGAGGTCAGCTCGGTGATCGTGTGCGGCCACTCCGGCTGCGGCGCGATGAAGGCCGTCCTGGCAGAGGCGCAGGCGGACACGGACGGATCCGAGGGCGCCGTCGAGCAGTGGCTGACGTTCGCGCAGCCGAGCCGCACGGCGTTCCTCGGCGGTCACCCGGTGGCGCGTGCGGCGGCCGAACTGGGATTCGACGAAGTCGACCAGCTGGGCATGGTGAACGTGGCGGTCCAGGTGCACACCCTCGGGCGCCATCCCCTCGTCGGCGCGGCGGCGGCCGAGGGCCGAGTACGCGTCGCGGGAATGTTCTTCGACATTCCGTCCGCGCGCGTACTCGAGATCACCTCGACCGGTGTGTCCTACCTGGACCACGTGCCGACATGATTCAGAGGAGATGGACCCTCTTGTAGAGGCGCTTCGACGGGCCGCCGACGAGGCCGACGCCATCGAGGAACTGCATCAACTTGGAACCGGACGTCCGGACGGTGTCCTTGTAGTGCTGGTTGCTCTTGGCCTCGGCGGCGGCCCGCTTCGGGTCGAGGCCGGCGTTCGCGTAGACGTCCTTGCGGATCATGCTCTTCATCACGAAGTACACGACCACCGCCGTGTTGAGCCGCTCGATCTGGAGGCGGGTCCAGCTCGCGCCCTCGATGCGGCGTCCGACCTCCTCGCGGGCGAAGCGGATGTGGCGGGCCTCCTCGAGGACGTGGATCTTGCTCACCGTGCGGGTGACGGGCTGCACGCGCTCGTCCTTCATGAAGTCGCGCTGCATCATGTCGAGGATCTCCTCGGCGGCCATCACGCTGGCGTACGCGTTGGCGCCCCGGAAGAAGCCGCCCCAGATGCGCCCGAGCTTGTGGATCACCGGATGGGGGCCGTAGCTCGGCATGTTCAGGCGTTCGCCTGCGCGGGCGAACATCACCGAGTGGCGGCACTCGTCCGCGACCTCGGTGAGGGCGAACTGGACGTGCCGTGAGTGCTTGTCGCGGCCGTACACGTCGCGCAGGAGCATCTGCATGAGGAGGATCTCGAACCACAATCCGACGCTGGAGACGCTGGCGGCCTCGTGCTTGGTGAGTTCGACCTTCTGATGGTCGGTCATCTCGTCCCAGAGGGCCGTGCCGTAGAGCGTGCTCCATTCGGGGGTGAGGCCGAACTTGTCCTCCGGGATCGGTGCTTCCCAGTCGACCTCGACCATCGGGTCGTAGGACTTGCGTGCCGAGGACGCCAGCAAGCGCTGGGCGGTCTCTTCGCGGTCGGAGACGACGATCGATGCGGTCATCACTACCCCTTGATCTGTGACTGGTTGACCTGTGATGTGGGCGGTCAACTAACTGTGACATTCAGTTACTGATACTGAACGATACAGCGACGGCGGTCACAAGGGCAACGTCCGCTCAGTCGATCTCGGCCAGTTCCTGCGGCGATTCGGCCCTCGGCACGGACCCCTTCCGCCCGGGCGCCCACACCGCGAGCAGTAGCGATGCGCCGAACAGCACGCAGGCCAGAACGATGGACGCCTCGTCGAAACCCTTCAGGAACGAATCCCGGGCGAACGTCGCCAGTTGCTCACCCTGCGGGCCGGCGACGTCGGCGACCTGCAGTGCCGCCGCCAGCGAACTCGACACCGGCTCCTTCGCGGCCTCCGGGACGGCGTCGACCGTGGGCTGCACGTGCCTGCCGTAACCTGCGGCCAGGACGCTGCCCGCGAGCGCGACCCCGATGGCCGAGCCGATCTCGCGCGCCGTGTCGTTGACGGCCGACGCGACACCCTGCTTCTCGTCGGGAGTGTTCTGCACGATCGCCGACGTCGCGGGCGCCGTGCACAGTCCGATGCCGAACGCGGCCACGATGAGCGGGGCGCACACCTCGGCGTAACTCGACTGCGCGTCGAGCCGCACCAGTAGGAGAATGCCCAGGCCGAGCAGCGCGGAGCCGGACGCGAGCAGCGGCCGCAGCCCGACGTGCGGGACGAGCATCGGCATGACCGCGGACATCGCGACCACCGGCACGGCGAGGGGAGCGAGCGCGAGCGCCGACTGCAGAGGGGAGTAGTCCAGCACCAGTTGCAGGTACTGGACGAGCAGGAAGAACAGGCCGAGTGAGGCGAGGAACTGCAGCAGCAGCGACATCGACCCCGAGCCGAACGCACGGTTGGCGAACAGTCGGACGTCGAGCAGGGGATGTTTTCGGCGAAGTTCCACGAGGGCGAACGCGGCCGCGGCGGCGAGTCCGCCGACGAGCAGTCCGAGCACGACGGGATCCAGCCAGCCGCGCTGCGGCGCCTCGATGGTTCCCAGGACGAACAGGCCGACCGCGGCGGCGATCAGCCCGGTGCCGGGCAGGTCCAGAGGTGGGCGCTGCGACTCCCGGGACGACGAGATGGTGAAGCCCGTGACGAAGATCAGCGCGGACACCACGGTGAGGCCGATGAAGATGGCGTGCCACGACCACTTCTCGAGCAGAAATCCGGAGACCAGCAGGCCTGCGATCGCACCGGAACCGGCGACACCCGACCAGATGCCCACGGCCCGGCCCCGGTGTGCCGGTGGAAAACCCGACGTGAGCAGCGACAGCGTGGCGGGCATGACGAGGGCGGCGCCGACGCCCGCCATCGCCCGGGAGCCGATGATCCACTCGGGCGCGTCGTCGACGAGGGGGATCGCGGTGGAGGCGCCGAAGATCAGCAGTCCGATCATGAGCAGCCCACGCCTGCCGTACCGGTCGCCGAGCGCGCCCGCCGGAAGCAGCAGGGCGGCCAGCGTCAGGGTGTAGCCGTCGACGATCCACGTCAGCTGACTCTGCGTCGCACCCGTGTCTCGGGCGAGGTCGGGGAGTGCGGTGTTGAGGGCCGCCATCGCCGCGACGACAAGGGCGACGGCGCAGCACGAGACCGTGAGCATCCAGATCTGCCGCAGGGTCCAGCCGGCATTCTCCGGTTGTTCCTGCTGTTCCTGTGATGCCTCGTTCCGAGCGTGCACGACACTCCTCCCGATAGAAATAAGACTGTCAGTATCGTTGGTAGACTGACGGTTCACAAGAGGTCGGGCAGTGGCAGGAACGGGCGGTGCAGATGACCGAGCAGGATCCCCGCAGGCAGCGCTCGCGTGCGCGACTTCTCGACGCCGCGACAACTCTCCTCGCGAAGGGCGGCACGGACGCCGTCACCATCGACGCCGTCACGACGCTGGCGAAGGTGGCTCGTGCCACGCTCTACCGGCATTTCGACAACGGCACCGAACTGGTTGCCGCGGCGTTCGGGCGGCTGATTCCGCCGGCCCCGACGGTGCCCGCTGAAGGCGACCTCCGGGACCGGCTGGTCGAGTTGATGGTCAGTCAGGCGAAACTCATCGAGAGTGCCCCCATGAACGTGACGGCGATGTGCTGGCTGGGCATGGGTCCCGCGCTGGACGACTACTCGAGCGCGGACGCCGCCCAGTCGGACAAACCGGAACTGCGGACGCTCCGGCAGACGATCGTCGCGCAGTACCGGGCGGCGTTCGACCAGGTCTTCGGCACACCGGAGGCGGCGGAACGCCTCGGAAAATTCGACTACGACCTCGCCCTCGCCCAGCTCCTCGGACCGCTCGTCTTCACCCGGCTCGCCACCCTCACCCCGCTCGGACGCGCCGCGTGTGAGCAGATCGTCGACGACTTCCTCGCGGCACGCGCCGCCCAGGTCGAAGCCGGTGTCGGCTCGCCGGCGCTGCGCGAGATACCGCCTGCTCAGGCATTATGACGTCGACAGCTCAGGCTGTCGTCATTACCGTGGCAGTGCGCGCGGCACCCGACGCCGCGCCTGTCTGATGAATGGTGTGGGAAGGTTTTTCGATGATCACTGATGCACTCAACTGGCTCCTCGGTGCGTGGGGCGGCGTCGCCGCCGGCAGCAGCGGATACTCCATCCCGCCCGGAACCCTTCCCTTCGGAAGCTGACGCTCGTCAGGCGTCCCGGTTGCGGCGCAGCACGAACTGCTCCAGCCTGCGTATCCCTCGAACGCGTCGTGGGCGTAGCTGTTTGAGGTAGTAATCGGGAGCGCCGTCGAGTTCGTGGGCGAGTTCCTCGTCGATCAGCACCGTGCCGGGACGCGCCGAACCGGTGAGTCTCGCCGCGGTGTTGACGACAGAACCGTAGAGGTCGCCGAACCGGACGAGAACCGGACCCATCGCCAGACCGACCCGCAGTTCGGGGTCCGACTCGTCCGGCAAAACCCGCTCCTGGAGTTGCAGGGCGATCTCCGCCGCATCCGCCGGCGATTCGACGGCGAACATCACCTCGTCGCCGACCGTTTTCACCACCCACCCCTGATGCCCGCCGATCACCGTCGTCGAGGCCGACTCGAAGCGTTCCAGCAGATCCGCGAGATCCCGGGCACCGAGCTGACGCGTCAGGGACGTGTATCCGACGATGTCCGCGAACCCGACCACCAGGGTCCGGCTCGCGACCTCCTCACCGGGATTGCCCACGTTGCGGCCCGTGGTCGAGGCGACGTGCCTGCGCCACACGTACGCCTGCAGCGACTCGACCGCCGGAAGGATCTCGGCGGTGAGTCCCCGCACCTGCTCCCGGATCGCCTGCTCGTCGCTGCCCGCCGAGTCCGCGAGCTGATCGTCGATGTGCGTGCTGATCAGCGACACCTGCCATTCGGCGAGCCGCGACAGCGACTGGCCCAGAGCGCGGGCCGCCGCCACTTCGCGTTCCGGCGAGATGATCCCGCGGTCGACGAGTGACGCGATGGTCCTCAGCGCGGCGGCGTCCCCCTCGGTGAACATGACGCTGTCGGGGTCGATGTCGACCGCGAACCCCATCGACACCCACAGGCGGTCCGCCCGGTCGAGGGACACCCCCGCGACGTCGGCGATCTCGGCCCGCGTGTACCGGCGGGGCCCGCCCAGAAGCGACTCCTCGAGATCGGCCTGGACGTCGCGGAGCAGGGTCGGTGAGATCTCCGTCGGCGCTGACGTCTCGTCGCCGTTCTCCGGTGCTTCCGAGGTCACGTCGTTCCTCTCGTTACGTTCGATGCGGAACCGTCGGTGGTGTGTGCAAGAGTTGCGGTGCTCACGAGCGTAACCAGGAGACAGACCAGAAAGGACAGCGCATGCCGCCCCGTAGACGTTCCGGCGCCGCCGCACCGGATCACCTGACCGCGGAGAATCTCGAGACCCTCGCTGCCGCGATCGCGGAAGGCAAGCGGGCCACCGTGTATCTGCGCGAGGCGATGCCCAGCCTCGGGCTCGAGGCCGGAGCCTCGGCCAAAGTCATCTCCGTGCAAGGCAATACGGTCTTGATTCGCCCCAAGGGCGTCGACGACGAGCTCCCCTTCGAAGCCGAGGAGCTTCTGATGAGACGAAGTCCGGCGCCCAAGCCGGCGCCCGCCGCCAAGTCCGCCCCCGCAGCGCCGGTCGTGCACCAGGAGATCGAACCGGGTCCGCCGCCCGCCCCCAAGACGCCCGCGGCGAAGGCCGTCGCGGTGCCGCAACCGGCCGCCGCCGCAGTCCCGAAACCCGCCGCGGCACCGGCCAAACGCACCGCCAAGAAGGTGCCGGCGGGCGTCAGCGTCACCATCCACGCCGGCGCCGACAACGACTGGAGCGTCACCGTCGCGCACGGAGCCAAGCGTCCCGGCAAGGCCGTCCCCGTGTCACCGGACGCCGTCGAGCGTGCCGTCCGGGAACTCGGCGAGGAGACGGCGATCGAGGCCGTCGAGTCGATCATCGTGGCGGCCCGCAACCTCGCCGCCGCCCGGGTCGACGAGCTGAGCCGGCAACTCGAGGACGCCCGGAAAGCGCTGGAGGCACTCGGCGCCGGCGAGTAGTACCGGAGCGAGCAACGGCCGCGGTCTCTACATCGGCATTTCCGCACGCAGGTCTTGTGCGGGGTGGGATTCTTATGGAGACACGCGGCCGTCGGGGCTCATCCGGGAAGGTTCGAAAAATGTTGAAACGATTCGCGGCGGTTGTTGCGGCGACAGCGGGAATTCTGGGATTCGTTGCGGCAGGGACCGCGACAGCAGCTCCGGCCGCCGTCATGGGGGGCGGTTCGGGGATCGTGGTGAACGACGAACTGGTCTGTTCACTCACCACCATCGGACACGACAATGCGGGCAGGCTCGTCGGCCTGACGGCGGGCCACTGCGGTGAGGTCGGCTCGTACGTGGTGCCCGAGGCCAGTCAGGACAGCGGCATCATCGGGAAGTTCGTCATCTCCAACCCCGCGCTCGACTACGCGGTGATCCAGTTCGATCCGGCGAAGGTCGTCCCGGTCAACCGGGTCGGCGGCGTCACCATCACCCGGATCGGCGCCCCGGCAGCGTTCCCGCAGGTGGCGTGCAAGGAAGGCCGAACCACGGGCAACACGTGCGGCATCGTCTACGGCGACCTCATGCAGACGGGGGAGACGTGGACCCAGGCCTGTGTGATCGAAGGTGACTCGGGCGCACCGATGGTCGTCGGCACCACCCTCGTCGCCATGGTCAACGCCTACCTCGCCGCCCCGTGCATCGGCCCGGAGATCGGCACCAACCTCAACTCGATCGTCGCCGACATGAACGCGAACGCCGGTCCCGGCGCCGGGTTCCGGCCCATCTAGGCGCCTTCGGCGCCCGTGAGTGCTTAACGAGTCTCTGGACTCGTCAACCACTCACGGGCGCGGAGCGCCTACCCGCAGACGGCGCCGCCCGAGGCGGAACCGACGAGCTTCGTGTACTTGGCCAGGACCCCGCGGGTGTAGCGCGGGGGCAGGGGTTCCCACTCGCTCTTGCGGCCGGCGAGTTCCTTCTCGTCGACGAGCAATTCCAGCGTGCCCTTTCCGACGTCCAGGCGGATCTGGTCGCCGTCGCGGACGAACGCGATCGGACCGCCGTCGACGGCCTCCGGTGCCACGTGCCCGACGCACAGGCCGGTGGTGCCGCCGGAGAATCGGCCGTCGGTGAGCAGCAGGACGTCCTTGCCGAGGCCTGCGCCCTTGATGGCGCCGGTGATCGCGAGCATCTCGCGCATGCCGGGACCGCCCTTGGGTCCCTCGTAGCGGATGACGACGACGTCGCCGCCCGTGATGGTGCCGTCCTCGAGGGCGTCCATCGCGGCCCGCTCCCGTTCGAAGACGCGTGCCGTGCCGGTGAAGACGTCGGAGTCGAACCCGGCGGACTTCACCACCGCGCCGCCCGGCGCGAGGGAACCCTTGAGGATCGTGATGCCGCCGGTCGGGTGGATGGGCGAACTCATCGCCCGCAGCACCTTGCCGTCCGGGTCGGGCGGCGCGATGTCGGCCAGGTTCTCGGCCATCGTCCGGCCGGTGACGGTCAGGCAGTCGCCGTGCAGCATCCCGGCGTCGAGGAGGGCCTTCATGATGACGGGGACGCCGCCGATGTGGTCGACGTCCTTCATCACGTGCTTGCCGAACGGTTTGACGTCCGCGAGGTGCGGGACCCGGGCGCCGACGCGGGAGAAGTCGTCGAGGGTCAACTCCACCCCGGCTTCGCTGGCGATGGCCAGCAGGTGCAGGACGGCGTTGGTGGAGCCGCCGAACGCCATCACCACGGCGATGGCGTTCTCGAACGCCTCCTTCGTGAGGATGTCCCTGGCGGTGATGCCGCGGCGGAGCAGTTCGACGACGGCCTCGCCGCTGCGCCTCGCGAACCCGTCGCGGCGACGGTCGGTGGCCGGCGGGGACGCGCTGCCCGGCAGCGACATGCCGAGCGCCTCGGCGGCGCTGGCCATCGTGTTCGCCGTGTACATGCCGCCGCACGCACCCTCTCCGGGGCAGATGGCGCGCTCGATGGCGTCGACGTCCTCGCGGCTCATCAGTCCGCGCGAACACGCGCCGACCGCCTCGAACGCGTCGATGATGGTGACGTCGAGTTCGGTGCCGTCGGACAGTTTGGCGACGCCCGGCAGGATCGACCCCGCGTAGAGGAACACGCTCGACAGGTCGAGGCGGGCCGCGGCCATCAGCATGCCGGGCAGCGACTTGTCGCAACCGGCGAGCAGCACGGACCCGTCGAGGCGTTCGGCCTGCATCACCGTTTCCACGCTGTCGGCGATCACCTCACGGGACACGAGGGAGAAGTGCATGCCCTCGTGTCCCATCGAGATGCCGTCGGAGACGGAGATGGTGCCGAACTCGAGGGGATACCCGCCCGCGGCGTGGACGCCGTCCTTGACGGCCTTCGCGAGCCGGTCGAGCGACAGGTTGCAGGGGGTGATCTCGTTCCACGACGACGCCACGCCGATCTGGGATTTTCCCCAGTCGTCGTCGCCCATTCCCACCGCACGGAGCATGCCGCGTGCTGCGGTCTTCTCCAGTCCGTCGGTGACGTCGCGGCTGCGGGGTTTCGGATCCGGAGTACTCATGCATCCCAGCGTAGGCGGGACCCTCGGGCGCGGTTGGTTAAATGCGTTGCCGGGGATCGCGACCGGTCAGGGCGATCAGGCGATCCTGCAGCGGCGCGTCGCCGGGTACGTCGACGGGGTCGGCGAACAGTCCGCTCTCGGAGAGCATCTCGCGCTGGCCGTCGAGGTCCGACCAGACCCCGGCGACGAGTTGCGGGTCGAGTGTGTCGTCGGATCCGGTGGCCTTGGCGAGGTCCCAGGCGTGGATGGTGACGTCGGCGGTCTGCTGCCGCAGGTACGGCTCGAGCGGCACCGTGCCGTAGGACAGGTGCACGTGCGTCTGCGGGTCGGTCGACGACCACGCGCGGATGGCCGCGTCCGAATACCGCTGCCATTCCGCCCGCATGTCGCCGTGCAGGGGTTCGATGTCCGGGGTCGCCTCGCCGACCGTCTTCCCGGCGAGCAACGGGGGAACCCACTGCTGTTCCTCGATGACGTGCCGCACCAGGTGGGTGACGTCCCATTCGCGGTCCGGTGTCGGCGCCGACCAGTCGGTGATCGCGGCGACCCGCGCACCGAACTCGCGGTGGGCGATGCGGGCGAGTTCGAACCAGTCGAATGCCATGCCTTCAGGGTAGAGGCAGACGGGTCACGATCAGCGCGATTCCAAACGATGCACCTGTCGGGGTGCTCGGGAAGGATGGGGCGCATGACCAACATCCCCACCGTGCAGTTGTCCGAAGGCCTCACCGTCAGTGCGCAGGGCTACGGCGCCATGTCCGTCGCCTCCGTGTACGGCCCCGTCGATCCCGCGGAGGCGCTCGCGACCCTCCACCACGCCATCGACATCGGAGTGACGTTCATCGACACGGCCAACGTGTACGGCGACGGCGCGAGTGAGGTCGCGGTGGGCACGGTGTTGAAGGAACGCCGCGACGAGGTGCAGCTGGCCACCAAGTTCGGTCTCGTCGGCAACATCGCGAACGGCAGGCGCAGCATCAACGGCAAGCCCGAGTACGTGGGGCAGGCTCTCGACGAATCGCTGAGCCGGCTCGGTGTCGACACCGTCGACCTGTACTACCTGCACCGCGTCGACCCCGAGGTGCCCATCGAGGACACCGTCGGCGCGATCGCGGAACAGGTGAAGGCCGGGAAGGTCCGCCACATCGGACTGTCGGAGGCGACCGGCGACGAACTCCGTCGCGCGTCGCGGGTGCATCCCATCGCCGCGATCCAGAGCGAGTGGAGCATCTGGAGTCGCGACGTCGAGAAGCACGTGGTTCCCGCGGCGGCGGAACTGGGCATCGGCTTCGTGCCGTACTCGCCCGTGGGCCGGGGCTTCCTCACCGGAACGTACGACCCGGCCGTGCTGGGCGACAAGGACCTGCGTCGCCGGTTCCCGCGTTTCGGGGACGACTCGCTGCCGTCGAACCTGAAGGTGCTCGACGTCGTCCGGGAGGTGGCCGCCGAACTCGATGCGACGCCCGCCCAGGTGTCGCTGGCGTGGCTGGACGCGAAGGGCCGCGAGTTCGGGTTGCCGTCCGTGTCGATTCCCGGCACGCGGTTCGCGGCCCGTGTGACGGAGAACGCAGGTGCGGTCGCGCTCACCCTGACCGAGGGGCAGATCGCGCGTCTGGACCTGCTCGCGGACCTCACGGTCGGCGAGCGCACGGCCGATCCGACCTGGGTGTCGCTGGGCCGCGAGTGACTTCACCCAGCGGGTAATACCTGCTGGCGGGTAGTTTGATCTGCGATGAGCAGAGTGTGGTTGGTGTGGGGCGTCGGGGTTGTCGCATATATCGTCGCCGTCCTGCATCGAACCTCGTTCGGTGTGTCGGGGCTCGCGGCGTCGGAACGATTTTCGATCAGTCCGAGTGTGCTGTCGAGTTTCGTCGTACTCCAGATCGTGGTGTACGCGGGGATGCAGATCCCGGCCGGTGTGCTCCTCGACCGGTACGGGTCGCGGGTCATGATCGCCGCCGGCGCGCTCATCATGGCGTCGGCGCAGATGGTGCTCGCGCTCACCGACTCGCTGCCGCTGGCCGTCGCCGCGCGCGTGTTCGTCGGCGTCGGCGATGCGATGACGTTCATCTCCGTGCTGCGCCTGGTGCCGCAATGGTTCGCGCCGCGGCGGGTCCCGCTCGTGTCCCAGCTGACGGGCATCTTCGGTCAGATCGGTCAGATCCTGTCGGCGCTGCCGTTGATGCTGCTGCTGAACGGGCCGGGCTGGAGTTTCGCGTACGGCACGGCGGCGTCGCTCGGGTTGCTGTCCTTCGTGCTGGCCGTGTCCGTCATCCGCAACGCCCCGCCCGGTCTCGAGGTGGTGGCCGCGCCCGCCGGGCTGCGGGAGGTGGGAACGCAGATCCGCGCGGTGTGGCGGCGGCACGGCACCCGGCTGGGCTTCTTCACCCATATGGGCACGCAGTTCTCGATGACGACGTTCGCGCTGTTGTGGGGTGTGCCGTACCTGAGGTCGGCGCAGGGGCTGTCGGCGGCCGAGGCCGGTTCGCTGCTCACCCTGTCGGTGATCTCGGCGATCGTGGCCGGGCCGATCATCGGCATCCTCAGCGGCCGGTTCCCGATGCGCCGCTCGTATCTGGTGCTGGCGATCATGATCAGCAACGCGGCGATGTGGACCGTGGTGCTGGCACTGCCGGGTCCGGCGCCGATCTGGTTGCTGGCGCTTCTGGTGATGGTGATCTCGGTGGGCGGCCCCGGTTCGATGATCGGCTTCGACTACGCCCGCATGTTCAACCCCAGCACCAGCATGGGTACCGCGCAGGGAATGGTCAACATCGGTGGATTTCTGGCGTCGTTGCTGGTCATTCAGGCGATGGGGCTCATCCTCGACGCGATGGGAGGGTACTCGTTCGACAGTTTCCGGGTGGCCTGGCTCGTGCAGTATCCCGTCTGGATCGTGGCGATCACCGGGGTTCTGGTGACGCGGGGGAAGACGCGGAAGCAGATGGGACTGGTGCTGCGGCCGATCCGGCAGGTGTGGCGGGAGCGGGGCGATCGCCCGAAGGGCTAGTTACACTCTTACATGATATGTAACACTATAACGCATGAGCAATGAGCGTTCGGAAGATCACGCCGTCCTGACGGCACCCCCGATGCAGTGGGACGCCTGGGGTGCGCCCGAGAAGCACAAGGTCCTCTCGGACGGCATCAAGGGGCTGCTGCAGCAGGCCCTCGGAGTCACCATCAGGGAACCCTCCGAGCGGGCGGCCGACGACGCCGTCCTCGCTCCGAGCGCACTGTCCGACCAGCACGTCACCGCGCTTGCGGGCATCGTCGGAGAGCAGTTCGCCGGCACCGCACACACCGACCGGCTGCTGCGCTCCGGCGGCAAGAGCACGCTCGACCTGTTGCGCCGCCGCAGCACCGAACCCCAGAACGCGCCCGACGCCGTCGTCACCCCCGGCACCGACGCCGAGGTCGCCGACGTGCTCCGGTACTGCGCCGCCAACGGCATCGCCGTGGTCCCGTTCGGCGGCGGAACCAGCGTCGTCGGCGGACTCGACCCCGTGCGCGACCGATTCGACGCCGTCGTCTCACTGGACCTGCGCCGGTTCGACTCGCTGATCGACCTCGACACCGACTCCGGCATCGCGACGCTCGGAGCGGGCGTGACCGGTCCGCTCGCCGAGGAACTGCTCGGCGCGCACGGCTTCTCGCTCGGGCACTTCCCGCAGAGTTTCATGTTCGCGACCATCGGCGGCTTCGCGGCCACCCGGTCGTCGGGGCAGGCGTCCGCGGGGTACGGGCGGTTCGAGGACATGGTGCAGGGACTGCGAGTGGTGACCCCCACCGGAACCCTCGACACGGGGCGTGCCCCGGCGTCCGCGGCAGGCCCGGACCTCGGCGAACTGTTCGTCGGGTCGGAGGGCACGCTCGGCGTCATCACCCGGGTGCGGGTGCGCGTGCACGCGGTCCCGGCCACCACCGTCCGGGAGGGCTGGCGGTTCCCCGACTTCGAGACCGGCGCGGCCGCACTGCGTGCGCTGCGGCAGGAGGGTGCGGTCCCGACCGTGCTGCGACTGTCCGACGAGGCGGAAACGGCGGTGAACCTGGCGACCACCGACAAGATCGGCGAGGAGACCGTCACCGGCGGCTGCCTGGCGATCACCACGTTCGAGGGCACCGCCGAGCACACCGCGGAACGGTCGGCGGAGGCCCGCGCGGTGCTGCGGGCGCACGGCGGCACGTCGCTGGGCGAAGAACCCGGAAACGGCTGGGAGCACGGCCGTTTCGACGCACCGTACCTGCGCGACTCGCTGCTCGACGCGGGAGCGCTGTGCGAGACGCTGGAAACCGCGACCACGTGGGGCAACCTCGCCGCCCTCCGCGTGGCCGTCACCACCGCGCTGACGGAATCGCTGTCGGCGCAGGGCACCCCGCCGCTCGTCCTCTGCCACATCTCGCACACGTATCCGACGGGCGCCTCGCTGTACTTCACCGTCGTGTCCGCGCAGGCGGACGACCCGATCGAGCAGTGGCGGAAGGCCAAGACCGCCGCCGGGGACGCGATCGTCGCCGCCGGCGGAACCATCACGCACCACCATGCGGTCGGCGTCGACCACCGCCCGTGGATGCGGGACGAGATCGGCGATCTGGGCGTCACGATTCTGCGGGCGGTCAAGGACGCCGTCGATCCCGCGGGAATCCTCAACCCCGGCAAGCTGATTCCGTGAGCACGCAGCAGGTGATCGAGAAGGTCACCGTCCTCGTCAACCCGCTCGCCGGGCACGGCCACGCGCCGGTCGCCGGGCGCAAGGGGGTCGCACGCCTGCGGGAACGCGGCGTCGCCGTCACCGAAATCATCGGAACGGACGCCGATCACGCGCGCGCGCTGGCCCGGCGGGCCATCGACGACGGCACCGATGCGCTCGTCGTCGTCGGGGGAGACGGCGCCATCAGCATCGGATTGCAGGCGGCAGCGCAGTCCGGGACACCGGTCGGCCTGATCCCGGCAGGCACCGGCAACGACCATGCGCGCGAATTCGGCATCCCCGTCGGCGACCCCGTCGCGGCCGCCGACGTCATCGCGGACGGCGAGGTGCAGGAATCCGACCTCGCCAGGATCACCCTCGAGAGCGGTGCGGTCGTGTGGGCGGGCACGATCGTCGCGAGCGGTTTCGACTCACTCGTCACCGACCGCGCCAACCGGATGTCCTGGCCGAAGGGCCCGATGCGGTACAACCTGGCGATGCTCGCCGAACTGACGCAACTCCGCCCGCTGCACTACCGCATCGAACTCGACGACCAGACCTTCGAGGTCGACGCGACACTCGTCGCCGTCGGCAACGGCCGCTCCTACGGCGGCGGGATGCAGATCTGCCCGAACGCCGACAAGACCGACGGACTGCTCGACGTCACCGTCGTCGACTACGGCCGCCGGTCGAGGCTGGTCCGGCTGTTCCCCCGCGTCTACAAGGGCACCCACGTGGAACTCCCCGACGTGCAGACCTACCGCTCGCGGACGGTGCGACTGCAGTGCGACGGCATCACGGCGTACGCGGACGGCGACCGCGTCGGCCCGCTGCCGGTCACCATCGAGGCGGTGCCTGCCGCGCTGCGGATCCTCAGCCACACCCCGGCCTGAGCGCTCACAGCCCGCGCAACCGGTCCATCTCGCGGCGTTCGCGTTTGGTGGGCCTGCCCGCGCCGCGGTCGCGCTGCGGGATCGACGCGAGGACCTCGCGCGGTGGGGGTGGTGGTGTGTTGTCGGTGTAGCACTCGACGGCCACCACCGCGCCGACCCGTTTGGTGATCGGCCGGATCACCTCGACGATCCGTTCGACACCGGCCGCGCGGATGCGGACCTCGTCGCCTGCCTTGACCGGCTGCGCCGGTTTCGCGGTGCTGCCGTTGACCCGCACGTGCCCCGACCTGCACGCGGCCGCCGCCGCGGAACGCGTCTTGAACAGCCGGATCGCCCACGTCCAGCTGTCGACCCGGACGCTCGACGGGTCGGTACCGGAAATCGCCACCCGACCAGGATACGAAAGCGTGCCCGCAGGCGCGTCATCCCTCCGGCGGGGTGGGGCCGGGCCGCGCGAGCGCCGGTTGTACCGCGGGACCGGTGACGTCGCAATGCGGTTTGCACGCGATCGACTCCGGGATCGGACCGCGCGGGGCGGGAGCCGGTGCGGCGGGCGCCCGGATCAGGGCCGCGGCGATGGCCGCCCCGACGAGGAGCAGTGCGATGCAGACGAACATCGCGATGCGGAAGCCGTCCGAGAAGCTGGTGGGGTCGAGCATGCTCTCGGCGTCGATCCCGGCGATCCCGGGGAGCGCGGCCACCGCCAGCAGCTGGCTGGTGCGCGCGACCGCGTTGTTCACCCCGGACGCGATGCCCGACTGTTCCACCGGGACCGATCCGAGCACGGCCGCGGTCAGCGGCGCGACCATGGCGGACAGTCCGAGACCGAACACGACGACGCCGGGAAGCACGACCGTCCAATAGCTCGCGTCCGGCCCGATCCGCGTCATCAACAGCAGCCCGACCGCTGCGAGGGCGGGCCCGACGGTCATCGGCAGTCGCGGGCCGTGGGTCTGGGCGTAGCTGCCGGCGCGGGAGGAGAACGCCAGCATCGCCAGCGTGATCGGGATGGTGGCCAGCCCGGCCTCGATCGGCGAGTACCCGGCCACCAACTGCAGCTGCAGCACCAGCAGGAAGAAGACGCCGCCGAGCGCGGCGTACACGGCGAGCGTCACCAGGTTCGCCGCCACGAACATCCGCGACGCGAACAGGCTCGGCGGCACCAACGCGTTCGGTGAACGCACCTCCACGACGACGAATGCGATCAGCACGACGGCGCCGACCACCCCGGCGATCAGGTTCATCTCGATCAGACCGTAGGTGAGCGCGCCCAGGCCGATCACCGCGCACGCCGAACCGAGTACGTCGAGGTGATCGGGCGGGTGCGGGTCCCGGCTCTCCGGGACGTGCCGCATCGACGCCCACACGACGAGCGCGGCGAGCGGAAGATTGAGCAGGAACACCGACCGCCAGCCGGCCACCTCCACCAGCCAGCCGCCCAGCAGAGGTCCGATGGCGCCCGCGACCCCGCCGAGCCCCGACCACAGTCCGATCGCGGCGCCCCGGTCGTCCTCGTGGATCGACGCCGAGATCAGCGCGAGACTGCCGGGGGTCAGCATCGCGGCCCCGACGCCCTGCAGAATCCGTGCGATCACGAGGAAAGTGATGTCGGGCGCGACGCCGCACAACAGGGATGCCGCCGCGAACCACACCGTCCCCCAGACGAAGACGCGGCGCCTGCCCCAGCGGTCCCCGAGCGCCCCGCCCAGCAGGATCAGCGACGCCAGGGCCAGGGTGTAGCCGCTGAGGATCCACTGCAGTCCCGCGACACCCGATCCGAGGTCCTCGCCGATGTGCGGCAGGGCGATGTTCACCACCGTGCCGTCCAGCAGCGCGAGGCTCGAGCCCAGCACGGTGGCGACGACGACCCACCGCCCCCGGCGGGTGCTCAGGTGCAGAACGGTCTCGGTCACCTCCCCATGGTGCGCCGCGATCCGCGCGGTGCGGCGCTCGTTGCGAATTCCGGCGCCGGCTTCGGCATACTCGACGTCGTGTGTGCGACGCCGCTGGACTACGGCAACGATCCGAACAGCATCTTCTCCACACTCGCCCTGTGACGGCCGTGCGCGTGCGACACTGTCCGGCACGAACCTCGACAGACGGAGTACTCATGGACATCAAGCGCAAGGTCGCAGTCGGGGCCGTCGCGGTGGCCGGCCTGTCTCTCGTCGGCGCGGGGACGTCCGCGGCGGATCCGGTCCCGGCACCCATGCCCGTCCCGGTCCCGCTGCCCGTGCCGATGCCCGCCGGTACCTATGTCGGAACGACGAACCTTCCCGGTGCCGACCTGATCTGGAAGGGAAAGACGTTCGGGCGCGGGTGGGTCATGGACAACTTCGGGGTGTTCTTCCCCTACGTCTTCGGCATGACCACCCCGGAGCCGGGCGGCTCCCTCGTCACCGACTACAGCCCGTCCGGCCTGAATTTCCTCACCGACCGGATCACCCCGAGGCCGGACGGGACCTACGAGGGCACCGTCTACATCAACGGCAACCCCGTGGCCGGATACGCCCTGCACAAGTAGGGCGGTCGACGGCTAGACCTTCGACGACGCGAGCGGTTCGGTGGGAGCCGTGTTCGGCGCCGCGGAGGCGGCACGTCGGGTGGGAATTGCCAGGGTGATGGCCGCGGCGACGAGCGCGACACCGCAACCGATCAGCAAACCGGTCCGGAATCCGCCCTCGGTGGGCAGGGTGTGGCCCGCGACCTGCACGCTCATCTGCGCCAGGACCACGCCGACGACGGCCGCGGACACCGACGTGCCCACCGAGCGCATCAGCGAGTTCACGCTGTTCGCGGACGCCGTCGCGGACTGCGGCACGGCGCTCATCACGAGGGCGGGCATCGCGCCGTAGGCGAGACCGACGCCCGCGCCGCAGATACAGGTCACCACGACCAGCCCCCACGTCGACCCCATCAGGAACATCGACGACCCGTAGCCGAGGGCGATGACGAGGCTGCCGACGAGCAGCGTGACCTTCGGTCCGCGGGTCGACGACAGCTTCGCGCCGAACGGGGACACCGCCATCATCATCAGGCCCGACGGGGCCATCCACAGACCCATCGCCAGCATCGACTGTCCCAGGCCGTATCCCGTCGACGCGGGCAACTGCAGGAGTTGCGGAACGATCAGCGACTGGGCGTACATCGCGAAGCCGACGACGACGGACGCGGCGTTGGTCAGCAGCACCTGACGTCCCGCGATGACCCGCAGGTCGACGAGGGGCTGCGGAGTGCGGAGTTCCCACCAGCCCCACGCCGTCAACACGATGACCGTGGCCGCGAACAGGCCGAGGGTGGTGCCGCTCGTCCAGCCCCAGTCGGCACCCTTGGACACGGCCAGCAGCAGGCACACCAGTCCGACGCCGAGCCCGACCGCCCCGACGGGATCGAAGCGGCCCCGGGTGCCGTGCACCGGGGTGGCGGGCACGAAGTACCAGAGCAGCACGGCGATCACCGCGCTGAGCCCGGCGGCGCCCCAGAACAGCACCCGCCATGAGGCGTTCTCGGCGACCGTCGCGGCGAGCGGCAGGCCGAGGGCGCCGCCGATGCCCATCGACGAGCTCATCAGGGCGATGGAGGAGTGCAGGCGCTCGGGCGGCAGCAGGTCCCGCAGCGCGCTGATTCCCAGCGGAATCAGGCCCACCCCGACGCCCTGCAGTCCCCGGCCGATGACCATCGGGGCCAGGGTCGTCGCGAGTGCGCAGACCACCGAGCCCAGGACTAGCGGCACCGTGCAGATCAGCATCATTCGACGCTTGCCGTAGAGGTCGCCGAGACGTCCCGTGACCGGGGTGGCCACGGCGCCGGCGAGCAGCGTCGCGGTGATCACCCAGGACGCGTTGGAGGCGGTCGTGTCGAGCAGTCGGGGCAGGTCGCCGATCAGCGGCACCACGAGGGTCTGCATGAGTGCGGCGACGATGCCGGTGAATGCCAGCACGGCGACGAGGCCGCCCGGGCGGACGACGGGCGTCGGACTGTCCACACGAATCTCCTTGACGTTGCGAAACACAATTTGTGCACCATACACAAGCTATGCATGGTGCACAACGTATGTATCCTGCATATTGGTCAGGAGGGGCGTTTTCCGAGGTAGGCGGCGGTGAGGCCGTACGCGACCACGGCGGCCACGGACACTCCCGTGGACGTCCACCCCCACGAGTCCGGCCACTGCGTGGTCGCCGATGTGGTGAGCGGCGTGTACGCCGTCCACCCGTAGTCGACGACCAGCGGGACGGTGAGCGCGGCGGGGATCGCCAGCGCCGCCGCAGTGACCGGTCCGCTCGACGGCAGGCTCGACGCGAACGTGTACGTGGCCGCGAGCGGAAGGAGCAGCCACATCGCGCCGAGTTGCAGGTTGTCCCACGGCGGGTGCTCGAACACTGCCGACGCGGCGACCATCGCGAGCGCCGCGATGCCGAGAACCGGCCGCGGGAAACGCCGTCCGAGCACGGCGCCCGCGAGTGACAGTGCCGCGGGCACCAGCAGCCACGGCCAGGAGTCCGGGAACGCAGATCTGCCGATGCCGCCCGTGGCGACGAGCGCCATCGCGGCGAGTAACACGATCCCGGTGCGGCCCTCCAGCCACAGCGCGGCGGCGATCACCACCGCGACGAGGACGATCCCGAACACCCACCGGCCCCGCATTCCGTCGTCGGAGTCCACGTCCCACGCCTGGTGAACGAACCACCAGCACAGCACCAGCCCGACCAGCGGCACCACGATCCCGGCGACGACGGCGCGCCTGCTCACCGGGAGGTCCGCCCGCTCGCCGAAGTCGCCGGACCGCAACGCCACGGCCAGAACCACGGCCGTGAGCGCGAGGACGACCAGCGCCGCCGGATCGACGGTGGGTTCGGGAACGTAGTCCGCGTAGCGACGGGGAAGGGATATCCGGATGTGCTCGATCGGTCCGTCGAGGAGGATCCCGGCGACGACACCCGTCGCGAGTGCGGTCTGCAACCACTCGAGGTCGGCGGTGGCGCACAGCCCGACGAGAGCGCCGAGGAGAAGTCCCGCAGCGACGCCGCCGAGGAACATCTCGAAGTCCCACGGCCCGATCGAACGGGCGACACCCAGCAGTGCGAGGCCGCCGAACGACAGCGCAGACAGGCCCCGGCGGGCCCGAACCAGCACCGTCACCAGGACTGCGACGACCGCGGCGAGGGTGGCGCCGACCGCGGGATAGAGATACGACACGTCCAGGACCTCACGGCCCACGACGAACACGAACCCACCGGACCCGGTGGACGTCAACGCAATTCCCGCGACGAACCCGCCCAGCAGCAGGCACACGTGCGAGATCCGGAAAGTCATCCTCCGAGCATTGCGCACGGGTGTCGGCCTTGAAGTGACCGACGCGCAGGAGAAGGCTGGACGTCGTCGCTGTGCGGACGGCAGAGAAGGGGTGGTCGGCTTGGTCATCGACAACGACGTCTACAACCGGGTGGGGGAGTCGTGGTGGGAGGAGGACAACCCGCTCAACCTGCTGCACGGAAGCCTGACGCCGGGACGATTCGCCTACTTCCGCAAGGTGCTCGGCGAGACGATCGGTCGTGACTATCGCGGTCTGCGTGCCCTCGACGTCGGGTCGGGTGGCGGGTTCCTCGCGGAGGAGTTCACCCGCATCGGTTTCCGTGTGACGGGCATCGATCCGTCCCCGGTGTCGATCGACACCGCCCGCCGTCACGCCGCCCGCGCGGACCTCGACATCGAGTACCGCATCGGGTCGGGCGAGCGACTCCCCGTGCCGGACTCCACGTTCGACGTCGTCTACTGCTGCGACGTCCTCGAGCACGTGTCGGATCTGGGCAAAGTGATCGCCGAGACGTCCCGCGTGCTGAAACCCGGCGGCCTGTACCTGTTCGACACCATCAACCGCACGTTCGTCAGCAAGCTGGTCGCCATCAAGATCATGCAGGAGTGGCGGATGACGCGGATGTTCGACACCCCCATCCACGACTGGTCGATGTGCATCCGTCCCGCGGAGCTGACGGCGATCCTGGAGCGCCGCGACCTGCGGCTCGGCGAGATCGTCGGGCTCGGGCCGCGGTCGAGGAATCCGCTCCGGCTCCTCGACCTCGCCCGGGCGGGCGGAACCCGGCTCAGCTACGGGGAGTTGAGCCGCCGCCTCGACTTCGGGCAGATCCGGAGCACGGCCATCTCGTACATGGGATACGCCGTCGCGAACGGCGAAAGCCCGCCGCGACAACGCGACGGGCTCCCGGACGGGCGCGATCAGCTGTAGTCGTAGAAGCCCTTGCCGCTCTTCTTGCCGAGGTGCCCGGCATCCACCTTGCGCTTGAGCAGCGTCGGGGGAGCGTAGTGCGGCTCGGCGAACTCCGCGTACAGCGACTCCGCGGCGGCGAGCGTGATGTCGAGACCGACGGTGTCGATCAGCGTCAGCGGACCCATCGGGTACCCGCAGCCGCCCTTCATGGCCTCGTCGATGTCCTCGGCGGTGGCGTAACCCGACTCGAGCATCCGGACCGCCGACGTGAGGTACGGGATGAGCAGCGCGTTCACGATGAATCCCGCGCGGTCACCGGCTCGCACCGTCTTCTTGCGCAGCGTGTTCTTCGCGTAGTCGGTGACCGCGGTAACGGTCTCCTCCGACGTGACGAGGCTGACCACGATCTCCACCAGCGGCATCACCGGCACCGGGTTGAAGAAATGGACACCCACGACCTGCCCGGGACGCTGCGTGGCGTTGGCCATCTTGATCAGCGGGATGGACGACGTGTTGGACGCGAGGATGCCGGACGGCTTCACGACCTTGTCGAGCTTCTGGAAGATGTCGACCTTGAGGGCTTCGATCTCCGGCGCCGCCTCGATGACGAGGTCGCGGTCGGCGAAGTCGTCGATGTCGAGGGTGACCCGCACCCGGGCGAGCGCGGCGTCCGCGGCCTCCTGGTCGAGCTTGCCCGCCTTGACCCCGCGGGCGAGGGACTTCTCGATCCGGGCCTGCGCGGCCTCGGCGAACTCCGGCTTCGTCTCGAGGATGAGAACCGAGCTGCCGGCCTTGATACATACTTCGGCGATGCCGGCACCCATGGTGCCGCCGCCGATCACGCCTACTAGTTCCACAAATTCTCCTCACGTAGCCGTGCGTGGTTAGCGAGTCCAGAGACTCGCTAACCACGCACGGGCGGCGTAGCCGCCTACTTCAACAGTGCACGCGACATCACGACGCGCTGAATCTGGTTCGTGCCTTCGTAGATCTGTGTGATCTTCGCATCACGCATCATCCGCTCGACAGGGAAGTCCGTCGTGTAGCCGGCGCCACCGAACAGCTGGACGGCGTCGATGGTGACTTCCATCGCGACGTCGGAGGCGAAGCACTTGGCTGCCGCGGAGATGAAACCGAGGTTCTTCTCGCCGCGCTCGGCGCGTGCCGCGGAGGTGTAGACCATGAGGCGCGCGGCCTCGACCTTCATCGCCATGTCGGCGAGCATGAACTGCACGGCCTGGAAGTCGCTGATCGACTTGCCGAACTGCTTGCGGTCCTTGGTGTAGTCGAGGGCGGCGTCGAGGGCGCCCTGTGCGAGGCCGACTGCCTGCGCGCCGATGGTGGGACGGGTGTGGTCGAGGGTCTGCAGCGCCGTCTTGAAACCGGTGCCGGGCTCGCCGATGATGCGGTCGCCGGGGATCTTGCAGTTCTCGAAGTACAGCTCGGCGGTGGGCGAACCCTTGATGCCGAGCTTCTTCTCCTTCGGTCCGACGACGAATCCTTCGTCGTCCTTGTGGACCATGAACGCGGAGATGCCGTTGGCTCCCTTGTCGGCGTCGGTGACGGCCATGACGGTGTACCAGCTGGACTTGCCACCGTTGGTGATCCAGCACTTGGACCCGTTGAGGATCCAGTCGTCGCCGTCGGCCTTGGCGCGGGTGCGCATGCTCGCGGCGTCCGAACCGGCTTCGCGCTCGGACAGCGCGTACGACGCCATCGCCTCGCCGGACGCGAGCTGCGGCAGGACCTGCTGCTTGAGTTCCTCGGAGCCGTTGAGGATCAGGCCCATGGTGCCGAGCTTGTTGACGGCGGGGATCAGGGAGGAGGAGCCGCAGACGCGGGCGACCTCTTCGATGACGATGCAGGTGGCGACGGAGTCGGCACCCTGCCCGTCGTACTGCTCGGGGACGTGGATGGCGTTGAAGCCGGAGTTCACGAGGGCCTGCAGCGCCTCTTCGGGGAAGCGCGAATCCTCGTCGACTTCCTTCGCGTGGGGTGCGATCTCCTTCTCGGAGAGCGCGCGGATCGCGGACCGCAGTTCGTCGTGCTCTTCACCGAGCTTGAACAGATCGAAGTCCGGATTTCCGGCCATGGGGGCGCTCCTTGCTGGGTCTCGACGGCACCGATTCTGAGCGGCACTCCGTGCCAGATCTATTTCCGTTCAGGTGGGCCGCAACGTTCGTGGTCGGCAAACTACTGCCACTGGAGTGCAGTCAACCACGGCACTGAGTGCCAGTCAAGGGTGGGTATCGTCACCTTCGGCCGCTCAGTCCCGGCGCCGGGACAACTGCGTCCGGATGCGCCCGGTGATCTCCTCCACGGGAGTCCCCGGCGGGTACGAGACCACCAGTACGGCGTCCTCTTCCTGCGTGGATGCCCCCGGAGCGACGCCGAACGTCCGGCGCACGTCGAGCAGGGCCCGCTCGAGTTCCTCCGCGGTGGCATCCGGGTCGCCCTTGATCATGTTCCGAAGCAGAAAGTTGTGGCACGCGGTGACAGCGGCCGCGAATCCGATGACCTTCAGGACCGGTTGGGTGGGCACGACGCCGCGCAGGTAGTCGACGAACAACCGCTCGTAGCGGACGCCGGTGACGATCTCCCGGTCGCGGAGTGCGGGAACCCTCTGGACCACCTGGTACCGGCGCACCGCCAGTTCCCGGTTCTCCCGGAACCTGTCGAAGACCAGGCCCGCCGTCCTGCAGACCGCCGCCCACGGGTCGTCGGTTTCCGTGGTCAGATGGTCCTCTGCCTGCTGAAACAGTGATTCGTGATCGGCGAAGATCACGTCCTCCTTGGAGCGGAACTGGCGGAAGAACGTCCGCCGGGACACCCCGGCGGCCGACGCGATCTGCTCGACGGTCGTCGCCTCGTACCCGTTCTCGGAGAACAGCCGGATGGCCTGCGCCACCACGTGGACGCGGAAGTCCGCGGGATCGATGCCGGGTGTGTCGACGCGCTCGGTCATGAGGCCCAGTATCCATCGGCGGCATTGGACCCGCAGTGCCCTGGACCCGGAACACCGCGCGGGCGGATACTCGAAAGAGTGCGTCCGTCCTGGTTGGGCGGGGCGAGGTCGAGTTCTAGTGTGCCCTGGACAAGGTGAAGGACCCGTTCCGGGGGCGGGGGATCCGCGCCGCCCCGCGGACCTGCGCGTCCCGGGGCAGCGATCGGACGGTTCCGCCCCGGACGGCGGCGAACCGATTCCGCTCTCGGCGGCGCAGCGGGCCACGTGGTTCGCCCAGCAACTGGAACCGCGGGTCCCGATCTTCATCGCCCAGTACGTCGAGTTCCGCGGTGCGCTGGACATGGACCTGTTGCGGCAGGAGACGGTGGAGGCGGCCCGCGAATTCGAATCGCCGTTCCTCAAGGTCTACGACGTCGACGGCCGCCCGCTGCAGTACGTGGACCATCGGACGGACACGTCGATCGCGTACGTCGACTTCCGCGCCGAAGAGGATCCGATGGCGGCGGCGCACGAATGGATGGAGCGTGACTACGTCACGCCGATCGACCTGAGCGCAGACCGGCTGGTGGAGACGTCGATCCTGCAGACCGGGGACGCGCACTTCCTGTGGTACAGCAGGATTCACCACGTCGCCCTCGACGGCTACGGTGCGATGACGATGCTGCGCCGCATCGCGCACCGGTACTCCGCGAAAGTCGCGGGCCGCGAACCGGATCCGAACAGGGCGGTCAGCTTGCGGCAGTTGTACGACATCGACAGCCGGTACCGCGCCTCGGACCGTTTCCTGACCGACCGCGAGTACTGGGCGGAGCGGGTCGCCGGGGTCGAGGGCAGCACACTGGCGCAGACGGCGGGACACGTGTCCGCCGCCAGCACGGTGGAGAGCGCCGTCCTCTCCGACGACGTCGTGGCCGTTCTCGATTCCCGCGACAGCCCGTCGGCGGCGACCATCATCGCGGCCGCGGCGTGCTACCTGGCTCGCCGCACCGGCAGAACCGATGTGCTGGTGACCATCCCGGTGTCGGCGCGCACGACGGCGGTGCTGCGCAATTCCGGCGGCATGCTCGTCAACGTCGCCCCGATGCCCGTCTGCGTCCGGGCCGAGGACACCGTCGCGGACCTGATCGAGCAGGTCCAGCGTGAACTGGTCGCGGCACTGCGGCACCAGCGGTGCAGCCTCGACGACATCCGCCGTGACGCCGGCGACACCGCGTCGACGGAGTTGTACGGGCCGATGGTGAACGTCATGTTGTTCCGCCAGGAGGTGGCGCTGGGTTCGCTGGTCGGCGATTTCCACATCGTCACCTCGGGTCCGGTGGAGGACCTGCTGATCAATGTGTACCAGAGCGGCACTCCCACCAGGATCTTCGTCGACTTCCGCGCGAACCCCAGCCGCTACGAGCGCGGCGAACTGCGGGAACACCATCGGCAGTTCGTGGAGTTGCTCGCGGAACTGGCCACCGCGAACCCGGCGTCCCGGGTGGGCGACATCCACGAGGAAAGCGCCCGCATCGGGGAACGGTTGCTGGGCGAGGCCCGGGAAGTCGAGTACTGGCGCCGGCGACTGGACGGGTTGCCCGACCTCCTGCCGTTGCCCACCGACCGGCGGCGGCCCGCGCGGTTGTCGCCGGAGAGCGACCGGGTCACCGTGGTGGTGCCTGCGGAGTTGCACCGCCGGGTGGCCGCACTGGCCGACGCGACCGGCGCCGCAGGCCGCACGGTGTTCCTCAGTGCGCTGTCGATCCTGCTCGGCCGGGTCACCGGGAGCAGCGACATCGCCGTCGGGACGGCGGTGGACGTGGGTGACCGCACGGACACCGTGGTGGTGCGTTCGCGGTACGCGGGCGAGGTGTCGTGCCGCGACTACCTGGCCCACGTCCGGGACGTCGCCGCGGAGGCGGTGTCGCACACCGGGGTTCCGTTCGACCGTCTGGTGCGCGAACTCGGCGTGTCGGTGTCGGAGGCGTACACACCGATCGTCCAGGTGCTGCTCGACACCAGGCCCCCCGGCTCCCCGGATGCGGAGTTCCCCGGCCTCGACCTGTGCGTGACCGTGACGGAAGCGGTCGACGAGTCGGGGGGACCGGCCGGGGCCGCCGTCGAATTCGGCTTCGCCGCAGACCTATTCGATGCCCACACCATCCGGGTGGCGGCCGAGCGGTACCTCCGCATACTCGACGCGATGGCGGACGATCCGGACGTGCCCGTCGGTGACATCGAGATCCTCTCGACAGAAGAACGTTCCGCGCTGACACCGGTACGAGGACGGCCGGGCCGGTCCGAGCGCACCCTCCCCGGCCTCTTCGCGGACGCCGCGGCACTGGATCCGGCTGCGACGGCACTGTCGCGGCAGGGCGAGGAGTTGTCGTACCGCGAGCTGGACCGGTGGTCGACGCAGGTCGCGCGCGTGCTGATCGACCGCGGGGTGGGACCGGAATCGTTCGTCGCGCTGGCGCTCCCGCGTTCGTTCCGGTCGGTGGCGTCCGTGTGGGCCGTCGCGAAGACCGGGGCGGCTTTTGTTCCGGTGGACCCGAACTACCCGGCCGATCGGATCGAATACATGCTCGCCGATTCGGGTGTGGTGCTGGGCCTGACGGAGGAGTCGGCGCGCGGCCGCCTGCACGACTCGATTCCGTGGTGTGTGCTGGACGATCCGGACTTCCGGGCCGACTGCGCCGCCCGCTCCGGCCGTCCGCTGACCGACTCGGACCGCATTCGGCCCCTGCACCTCGACAATGCCGCGTACCTGATCTACACGTCCGGTTCGACGGGACAGCCGAAGGGCGTCACCGTCACCCACCGCGGCCTGGACAACTTCGCTACCGACCAGCAGGAGAGGTTCGGCGCCACGAGATCGTCTCGGACGCTGCACTTCTCGACTCCGAGCTTCGACGCGTCCGTGTTCGAGTATCTGCAGGCGTTCGGGGTGGGCGCCACGATGGTGCTGGTGCCGCCATCCGCGTACGGCGGCTCGGAGCTGGCCGACGTGCTGAGGTCGGAACGCGTCACGCACGGCTTCATCACCACCGCGGCGCTGGTCACGATCCCGCCGGATTCGCTGGGCGATTTCCTCGACGTGGTCGTGGGCGGTGAGGCCTGCCCGCCCGAACTGGTGGCCCGGTGGGCGCCGGACCGTCGGCTGCACAACGCCTACGGTCCGACCGAAACGACCATCATGGCGAACATCAGCGCGCCGATGACCCCCGGCGACCCCATCACGCTGGGTGGGCCGCTCCGGGGCACCGAGGAAGTGGTGCTCGACGCCCGGCTCCATCCGGTACCCGTCGGGGTACCGGGTGAGCTGTACATCGCCGGTGCCGGTGTGGCGCGGGGCTATCACCGCCGCCCGGGTCTCACCGCGGCGCGATTCGTCGCCGACCCGTACGGCCGGGGCCGGATGTACCGCACCGGTGACGTGGTGCGGTGGCGGCCCGATCACACGCTCGAGTACCTGCGGCGCAGCGACTTCCAGGTGAAGGTGCGGGGTTTCCGCATCGAGCTCGGCGAGATCGACGCGATGCTGCAGACGCAACCGGACGTGCGACTGGCCGTCACCATCGGCAGGCCGGGACCGTCCGGGGACACTGTCCTGGTCTCGTACGTCGTCCCGGCCGCAGGCCGGCCGATCGAGACGGCGGAACTGCTGCGGCAGGTGCGGAACCGGTTGCCGGCGTACATGGTTCCCTCGGTCGTCGTGGTGCTGGACGAGATCCCGCTGAACCCGGTCGGGAAGCTGGACCGCGCGGCACTGCCGGAACCGCGGTTCCTGTCCGCGGCCGCCGAGTTCAAGGCGCCGGCCGACCCGGTCGAGGAATCGATCGCCGAGGTCTTCACGGACGTCCTCGGCGTCGAACGGATCAGTGTCGACGACAGCTTCTTCGACCTCGGCGGCAATTCTCTCGTGGCGACGAGGGTGATCGCGCGCGTCAACGCGGCACTCGGATCGGACGTGGGTGTCCGGGCGTTGTTCGAGGCGCCCACCGCCGAACTGCTGGCCGCGTATGTTCGCCATGCGGGAACGGACCTCGTGGACCGACCGCCCCTCGTCGTCGGGGATCGGCCCGATCGGATCCCGTTGTCGCTGGCCCAGCAACGGATGTGGTTCCTCAACCAGTTCGACACGTCGTCGGTGGCGTACAACATTCCGATGGCCGTGCGCCTCACCGGACCTCTGGACGCGGACACGTTGCGGGCCGCGGTGGGGGACGTGATCGAGCGGCACGAGTCGTTGCGCACCGTGTATCCGGCGTCGGAGGACGGCCCCTACCAGGTGGTGGTCGACACCGCGGCGGTCGCCCCGGACCTCACCCCGCACGTCGACGGCGACGAGTCGCTGCACGACCGGATCGCGACCCTCCTCGCAGGTGGGTTCGACGTGAGCGCGAAGGTCCCGCTGCGCGCGGCGCTGTTGTGGACCGGCCCCGACGAACACGTGCTGGTGATCGTGGTGCATCACATCGCCGCCGACGGAGCGTCGCTCGCGCCGCTGGCCCGCGACCTGATGGTCGCCTACTCGGCGCGGCGGTCCGGGACGCTGCCGAGCTGGGAACCGCTGCCCGTGCAGTACGCCGACTTCAGCGTGTGGCAGCGTCGGCTTCTGGGCAGTGCCGAGGACCCGGACAGCCTCATGTCCCGGCAACTGCAGTACTGGCGCGATGTGCTGGCCGAACTTCCCGAGGTCAGCGCCCTGCCGCTCGACCGGAACCGGCCGGCCACCCGCTCCCTCGAGGGGGCGACCGCGGCGTTCCCGATCGACGCGGGCCTGCACCGGAAACTGCTCCTCCTCGCACGCGAACACCACGCGACCCTGTTCATGGTGATGCACGCGGCGCTGGCCGTGCTGCTGTCGAGGATGACCGGGTCGGGTGACGTCGCCATCGGCACCCCGATCGCGGGTCGCGGTGAGGCGGCGCTGGACGACCTCGTCGGGATGTTCGTCAACACGCTGGTGCTGCGGACTCCGGTGGGATCGGGTGACGTGTTCACCGACGTGCTGGCCCGGGCCCGCGACACGGATCTGGGCGCGTTCGGGCATACGGACGTCCCGTTCGAGAGCGTCGTCGACGAGCTCGCTCCGGGCCGGTCGACGTCCCACTCGCCGCTGTTCCAGGTGCTGCTCGAATTCCAGAACACCGTGCGTGCCCACCTCGAACTGCCGGGCCTGACCGTGGAGGCGGTCGACGTCGACCCGGGGGTTGCCAAATTCGACCTCCAGCTGTCGCTCGCCGAGTACCACGACGAGAAGGGCACCGCCGCGGGGATGTCCGCCGCCTTCCTGTACGCGACGGACGTGTTCGACCGGTCGTCGGTGGAGGGGTTCGGGGAACGCTTCGTCCGGGTGCTGCGGGCGGTGGTCGACGACCCGGCGGTGGTGGTGGGGGACATCCCGGTTCTCGGTGCGGTCGAGCGCGAGCTGGTGCTGGACCGCTGGAACCGTGAGGGTGTCGCCGCCGACGCGCAGACCGTGGTCGAGTTGTTCGCGCGGGTGGCCTCGGCGACCCCGGACGCCACCGCGATCGTGTGCGGCGACGAGACGCTGACCTACGGCGAACTGGACGAGCGGGCGAACCGGTTGGCCCGGTTGCTGATCGCCGAGGGCGTGGGAACCGAGTCGCTGGTCGCGGTGCTGGTCGATCGCACGCCCGCCCTCGTGGTGACGTTGCTGGCGGTGCTCGCCGCCGGTGGCGGGTACGTGCCGGTCGACACGAGCTATCCCGCCGAGCGGGTGGCAGCGATGTTCGAGGACGCGCGACCCGTGTGCGCCGTGGTGAGCGCAGAATTCGCGTCGCTGGCGCCGGCCGGAATTCCGGTGGTGGCGATCGACGATCCGGACACGGTGGGAGCGGTGGCCGAACTGTCCGGGCTGCCGGTCACCGACTCGGACCGGTTGCAGCCGCTGTGGGCCGACGCCGTCGCGTACGTCATCTTCACGTCGGGATCGACGGGGCGGCCGAAGGGCGTCCAGGTGTCGCATCGGTGCGTCGTCGCGCTGCTGGCCAACACCCGGGAGCTGTTCGGGTTCGACTCGTCCGACGTGTGGACGCTGTTCCACTCGTACGCTTTCGACTTCTCCGTCTGGGAACTGTGGGGTGCGCTCGTCCACGGCGGCCGGCTGGTGCTGGTCGACTACTTCACCGCGCGGTCGCCGGACACGTTCCTCGAACTGCTCCGCCGGGAACGGGTGACGGTGCTGAACCAGACGCCGACGGCGTTCTATCAGCTGACGGAGGCCGATCGTGCGGCGAGCGCCGTCGAGGACGGCGACGCAACGCCACTGTCGTTGCGGCACGTGATCTTCGGTGGCGAAGCCCTCGACGTCGGGCAACTGGAGCGGTGGTACACCCGGCACGACGACCGCGCCCCCGTGCTGGTGAACATGTACGGCATCACCGAGACCACCGTGCACGTCAGCTACCTCGCCCTCGACCGGGCGCTGGCCGCGTCCGTGTCCGGCTCGGTCATCGGCGGCGGACTCCCCGGACTGCGCGTCTACGTCCTCGACGGCCGGCTGCATCCGGTGCCGCCCGGGGTGGTGGGCGAGCTGTACGTGTCCGGCGACCAGGTGACCCGCGGCTACATCGGGCGGCAGGGGCTGACCGCGACGCGGTTCGTCGCCGACCCGTTCGACCACCGCCGGGACGGGGCGCGCATGTACCGGTCGGGCGACGTCGTCAAATGGGGTGCGGGCGGGCGGCTCGAGTATGTGGGGCGCAGCGATTTCCAGGTGCAGCTGCGCGGGTTCCGGGTGGAACTCGGCGAGGTGGAGACCGCCCTCGCCGCGTGCGCCGGGGTGGCGCAGTCGGTGGTCGTGGTGCGCGGCGACGAGCGGGACGGCGACCGTCTGGTGGGCTACGTGGTCCCGGAGGCGGGCGCCGACGTCGACGCGGCGGCGGTTCTCGCCGCGGTCGGGGCGAGCGTGCCGTCGTACATGGTGCCCGCCGCGGTGGTGGTGATCGACGCCCTGCCCCTCACCGTCAACGGCAAGCTCGACCGGAAGTCGCTGCCGGACGCCGACTTCGGCACGGCGACGGTGGGATTCGTGGCCCCGCGCAATCCGGTGGAGGAGATCGTCGCCGCCGTGTTCGCCGACCTCCTCGGCATCGTCCGGGTGGGGGCGAACGACAGCTTCTTCGCGCTCGGCGGGAACTCGCTGACCGCGACCCGGCTCGTCGCCCGCGTCAACGCGGCGGTCGGCGACCGCCTGGGCGTGCGGGACGTGTTCGACGCCCCGACCGTCGCCGGACTCGCCGCCCGCGCCGAGGCCGGGGAATCCCGGGCGGAATCCCGGCCGGCGCCCGCCCCGCGGGATCGGTCGCGGGAGGTCCCCGTCTCGCTGGCGCAGCAGCGGATGTGGTTCGCCAACCAGTTCGACACGGCCAGTGCGGCATACAACGTCGCGATCGCACTCCGCCTCACCGGCACGCTCGACGTGTCTGCGCTGCAGGCGGCCGTCACCGACGTCGTCGAACGCCACGAATCCCTCCGCACCGTCTTCCCCCTCACCGACAACGGTCCGCGGCAGGTGATCCTGCCGCCGGAGACCGTGGCGCCCGATCTCACACCGCACCCCGTCGCGCCGTCGGACGTCGACGCGGCACTCCACCGCCTGCTCTCCGCGGGATTCGACGTGACCACGGAGGCGCCGCTGCGGGCCGGGCTGTTCTTGGACGGCGAGCACGAGCACGTGCTGGCGGTGGTGGTGCATCACATCGCGGCGGACGGCTTCTCGATGGTCCCGCTCGCCCGCGACGTCCTGTCGGCGTACACGGCCCGCGCCCGCGGCGTGGCACCCGACTGGACTCCGCTGCCCGTCCAGTACGCCGACTACACACTCTGGCAACGGGACCGGCTCGGCGACGAACACGACGAGGAGTCGCCGCTCGCCCGCCAGCTCCACTACTGGTCGGCGGCGCTCGCCGACATCCCCGACGTGCTGGAACTGCCCACGGACCGGCCCCGCCCGGCCGCCCGCACCCTCGGCGCGGGCCGCGTCGAGTTCGGGATCGGCCCGGACCTCCACCAGGGTGTCGTGCAGGTCGCGCGCAGGCACGGGTCGACCGTGTTCATGGCGTTGCACGCCGCGCTGGCGGTCCTGCTGTCGCGGCTGAGCGCGTCGGACGACGTCGCCGTGGGCACACCGATCGCCGGCCGCGGCGAGGCCGAGCTCGACGACCTGGTCGGGATGTTCGTGAACACCCTCGTGCTCCGCACCCCCGTCGACGGCGCCCGCACGTTCGCCGAACTGCTCGCGCAGGTCCGTGAGGCCGACCTCGGGGCGTTCACGCACGCGGACGTGCCGTTCGAGCGCGTCGTGGAGAGCCTGCGCCCCTCCCGTTCGACGGAGTACTCACCGCTGTTCCAGGTCATGCTCGAATTCCAGAACACCGAGCGCCCCGAGCTGGAACTGCCCGGTCTCCACGTCGAACCCCTCGACCTCGAGTTCGACACGATCAACTTCGACCTCCAGCTGACCCTGCGGGAGAACGTCGACGCCGACGGACGTCCCGCGGGGATCAGCGCGGCGCTGGGATACGCCACCGACATCTTCGACGCGGACACAGTGGCCGTGTTCGCCGAGCGGCTGGTCCGGATCCTCGGCGCCGTCACCGACTCGCCGGACGTCCCGGTCGGCGACGTCGACGTCCTCGGCGCCGGCGAACGGGCCGCACTGACGCCGGTGAGCGGGGGACCCGGCGTGCCGGCGCGGACGCTGCCGCAGTTGCTGACGGCCGCCGCCGCCGTGGAACCGGATGCCGCGGCACTGGTCTTCGACGGACGCCGGGTGTCCTACCGGGACCTCGACGAGCGGTCGGACCGGCTCGCCCGGCTCCTGATCGGGCGGGGCATCGGCCCGGAACAGGTGGTGGCGCTGGCCTTGCCGCGGTCCATCGAATCCGTCCTCGCCGTCTGGTCGGTGACCAAGACCGGGGCCGCGTTCCTGCCGGTCGACCCGAACCATCCGGCCGAGCGCATCGAGTACATGCTCGGCGATTCGGGCGCCGTCGCCGGTCTCACCACGGCCGCGGTGCGGTCCGCCCTGCCCGCATCGATCCCGTGGCTGGTGCTGGGCGACCCCGGCACCGACGCCGAGCTGTCGCTGTTCCCGGCGACGGCGGTGACCGACACCGACCGCACGTCGGCCCTGCACCTCGACCACCCCGCGTACGTGATCTACACGTCGGGATCGACCGGCACACCGAAGGGTGTGGTGACCACACACCGCGGGCTGGCGAATTTCGCTGCGACGGAGCAGGACACGTTCGGCACGACCACGGGGTCCCGGACCCTGCACTTCGCGTCGCCGAGCTTCGACGCCTCGGTGCTCGAACTGATGCTGGCGGCCGGGCCCGGCGCGACGATGGTGATCGCGTCCCCGTCCGTCTACGGCGGCGACGACCTGGCGGACCTGCTGCGGCGCGAGCGGGTCACGCACTGCTTCGTCACGCCGGCCGCGCTCGCCTCGGTCGATCCCGCCGGGCTCGAGAGCGTGCGGTGCGTGGTGACCGGCGGCGAGGCCTGCCCGCCGGAACTGGTGGCACGCTGGGCGCCGGGCCGGACGATGTTCGACGCATACGGTCCGACCGAGGCGACGGTCGTGTCGAGCATCAGCACGCCGCTGGCGCCGGGCGAGCCGGTCACGATCGGCGCGCCGACACTCGGGTTCACCGAGACCGTCCTCGACCAGCGACTGCACCCGGTACCGGCAGGCGTGGCCGGGGAGCTGTACCTCGCGGGCCCCGCGCTCGCACGCGGCTATCACGGCCGGCACGCCCTCACCGCGGAACGCTTCGTCGCCAACCCGTCCGGGCCGCCGGGCAGCCGGATGTACCGGACCGGCGACCTCGTGCGCTGGACGGCGGACGGGCAACTCGACTACCTCGGGCGCACCGACTTCCAGGTGAAGATCCGCGGATTCCGCATCGAACTCGGCGAGGTGGAGTCGGCGCTGCTCGCCCACGAGAACGTGGCGGCGGCAGTCGCCGACGTGCGCCGGGACGAACGGTCCGGCGACCGGCTGATCGGGTACGTCGTCCCCGAACCCGGTGCGGCCGTCGATCCGGGCGAAGTCCTGCAGTTCGCGGGCACGCGGCTCGCGTCGTACATGGTGCCCGCCGCCGTTCTGGTGATCGCGGCGCTCCCGGTGACGGTGCACGGCAAGATCGACCGGAAGGCGTTGCCGGAACCGGATTTCGGAGTCGTCGTCACCGACAGCCGGCCGCCGCGCACCGAGACGGAGGCGCTGCTCGCCGGCCTGTTCCAGGATGTGCTGGGACTCGCCTCGGTGGGTGTGGACGACTCGTTCTTCGCGCTCGGCGGCGACAGCATCATGTCGATCCAGCTGGTGGCCCGCGCGAAGGCCGCGGGACTGATCCTCTCCCCGCGGGACGTGTTCGAGCGCCGGACCGTTGCCGGTCTCGCCGAGGTGGCCCACCACGAACGCGCCGATGCCGTGGTGCTGGAGGAACTGCCCGGCGGCGGAGTCGGCCCGGTGCCGCTGACCCCCGTCGTCGCGTGGATGCTCGACCGCAGCGGCGGCAGGCTGGAGCGGTTCTCCCAGTCGGTGCCGGTCACCGCACCCCGCGGTCTCACCCGCGAGGATCTCGCCGCCGCCGTCGACGCCGTGCTGGACCGCCACGACATGCTCCGCGCGCGACTCGCCGCCGACGAGGCGGGGCGGTGGGCGATGACGGTGCTGCCGACCGGATCGGTGCGCGCCGACGCGCTGATCCACCGCGTGCCCGTGACGTCGTTCGACGCCGGCGACTTCGCTGCGGTGGCGAGAGCGGAACTGCACGCGGCGGCCGACCGGCTGGACCCGGCCGCGGCCAGCATGGTGCAGGTGCTCTGGTTCGACGGCCCGGACGGGCAGGGGCGTCTGCTGCTGGTCGCGCATCATCTCGTCGTCGACGGCGTGTCCTGGCGGATCCTGATCGCGGATCTCGCGGCCGCCCATTCCCGCGTCGCCGAGGGTCTGCCCGCCGCACTGCCGGCAGTCGGGACGTCGATGCGGCGATGGTCGCACGGGCTCACCGATGCCGTGCAGTCCCGGCGCGCCGAAGGCGCACTGTGGCAGTCGATCCTGGACGGACCCGATCCGCTTCTCGGCTCCCGGCCGCTGAATCCGGGCATCGACGTCGACGCCACGACGGGCCGCGTCGTCGTGGACGTGCCCACCGGGGTCACCGACGCACTCCTCACCACCCTTCCCGCTGCGTTCCACGGCGCCGTCGGCGACGGCCTGCTCACCGCCCTCGCACTGGCGATGATCCGGTGGCGGCGGCATCGCGGGGTCGACACGGCCGACGTGCTGATCAACCTCGAGGGCCACGGCCGCGAGGACCACGTCGTGCCGGGCGCCGACCTGTCCCGCACCGTCGGATGGTTCACCACACTCTTCCCGGCGCGACTCGACCTCACCGGCATCGACGTCGACGCCGCACTCGCCGCCGACGACGCCGCCGGGGCCGCGATCAAGACCGTCAAGGAACAACTCCTCGCCATTCCCGATCACGGCATCGGGTACGGCATGCTGCGGTACCTGGACCCCGGCGACTCCGCGGGGCTGCGCCGATTCCGGCCGCCGCAGCTGAGTTTCAACTACCTCGGCCGGGTGGCGACGAGCGCAGGCGACGTGCCCTGGCTGCCGGTCGCGGACAGCGGGGACCTCGGCGGAACCCAGAACCACGACATGCCCGCCTCCTGGGTCGTGGATATCAACGCCGCGACCACGATCCGCGACGGGGCGCCGGTGCTGACGGCGACGTGGTCGTACCCCACCGGTGTGCTCGCCGCCGAGGACGTGGACGAGCTCGCCGCGCTGTGGGTGCGGGCGCTCACGGCCCTCGCCGAGCACGCGAACCGGCCGGGCGCGGGCGGGCTGACCCCGTCCGACCTCGACCTGGTGTCCGTCGGGCAGACCGACATCGACCGACTGGGGCGCACGTACCCGGACCTCGAAGACATCTGGCCGCTGTCCCCGCTGCAGGCGGGTCTGTTGTTCCACGCGCAGCTGTCCGAGCATCGACTCGACGCCTATCAGGTGCAGCTGGTCCTCGACCTGCGCGGCACCGTCGACCCGGCGAGGCTGCGCCGTGCCGCGCAGGGCCTGCTGGATCGGCACGCGAATCTCCGCGTGGCGTTCGCCGACACCGGCAACGGACCGGTGCAGGTGGTACTCGATTCGGCGATCGCGCCGTGGACCGACGTCGACCTCTCAGACCTCGACGACAGCGCGTTCCTCGCCGCCGACCGCGCCGTCCCGTTCGAGATGTCCGAGGCGCCGCTTCTCCGATTCACGTTGCTGCGCACCGCACCCGACCGGTACCGGCTGGTGCTCACCCATCACCACATCCTCCTCGACGGCTGGTCGACGCCGCTGGTGATCAAGGACCTGCTCGTCCTGTACGCCACGGACGGCGACCCGACGGCCCTGCCCCGCGTCACGCCCTACCGCGACTACCTGCAGTGGATCGGCAGGCAGGACCACGAACGGTCCACGGCCGCCTGGGTGTCCGCCCTCGCCGGCGCGGACGAGCCGACGTTCGTGGCGCCCGCGGCGCACGGCGAACAGTCCTTCGCCGAACCCGAGGACGTGCGCCTCGAGGTGGGCGAGGAGAAGACCCGCGCGCTGGAGTCCCTCGCACGCGAGCGCGGCCTGACGATGAACACCTTCGTCCAGGTGGCGTGGGGGCTGGTGCTGACCACGCTCGGCACCCGGGAAGACGTGACGTTCGGCGCCACCGTGTCCGGCCGCCCACCGGCGGTCGCGGGCATCGAGTCGATGGTCGGGCTGTTCATCAACACGGTGCCCGTCCGGCTGCGCCTGCGCAGGGAGGAGACGCTCGCCGAACTGCTGCAGCGGTTCCAACGCGAACAATCGGCCCTGCTCGATCACCACTACCTGGGACTCACCGAGATCCAGCGCGCCGTCGGGGAGGGTGCCGCGTTCGACACGCTCACCGTGTTCGAGTCGTATCCGGTGGACCGGATGGGGCTGTCGGAAGACACCGACATCGGCGGCATGCACGTCGCCGGGATCGAGGGGATCGACTCCACCCACTATCCGTTCACCCTGATGGCGCACGCCGACACGGCACTGCACCTGCGACTGCGGTACCAGCCGAACGTCTTCGGCAGCGAGTTCGCGGAGTCGGTGGCCGCCCGCGTCGCACGTGTCGTGCAGATCCTGCTGTCCGATATCGACACCCCGCTCGCGCACCTGACGCTGCTGTCGGAGGCCGAACTGCAGGAGTACACCGCGGTGTGCGGTGCCCCCGCCGGGCCGCCGAGGACGCTGCCCGAGCTTCTCACGGCCTCTGCCGGGAATCGGCCGGACGCGTCCGCGTTCGTCTTCGACGGGCAGGCGACGAGCTACCGGGAACTCGACGAGCGGTCGAGCGCGCTGGCCCGCGTGCTGATCGAACGGGGTGCCGGGCCGGAGACGTTCGTGGCGCTCGGGCTACCTCGATCACCGGAATCGGTGCCCGCGGTGTGGGCGGTCGCCAAGACCGGAGCTGCGTTCGTGCCGGTCGACCCGACCTATCCCGCCGACCGCATCGAGAACATGCTGGCCGATTCCGGTGCGGCACTGGGGGTGACGACGTCGGCGCACCGGCACCGGCTGCCCGGCTCCGTGCCGTGGCTGGTGCTGGACGATCCGGACTTCGAGCGCACCTGGTCCGCCGCCTCCTCGGCCCGCGTCACCGACCTGGACCGCCGGTCGGTGCTCGACGTCGACCACGCCGCCTACGCGATCTACACGTCCGGGTCCACCGGCAGGCCGAAGGGTGTCGTCGTCACCCACCGCGGTCTGGCGAACCTGCTCACCGAGCAGACGGAGCACTACACCGTGTCGCCGGATTCCCGGTGCCTGCACATCTGTTCACCCAGTTTCGACGTGGCGATCCTCGAACTCGTCCAGTCGTGCGCGGCGGGGGCGACGCTGGTGATCGCGCCCCCCGACGTCTACGGCGGTGCGGAGCTCGCGGACCTGCTGCGCCGCGAACGGGTCACCCACGCCTGCATCACCCCGGCCGTCCTGGCCACCGTGGAGCGCGACGGCATCGAGCACCTCGAGGCGCTCGTCGTGGCCGGCGACGCCGTCGGCGACGAATTGGTGGCCACGTGGGGCGCGGACCGGGCGATGTTCAACGGCTACGGCCCCACCGAGGCGACCGTCCTCACCACCTTCAGCGCACCGATGGCGCCGGGAGAACCGGTCACGATCGGGAGCCCCGTCCGCGGCATCGCACTGTCCGTCCTCGACGCCCGGCTGCAGCCCGTCCCGGCCGGGGTGCCCGGCGAGTTGTACATCGCGGGAACGGCTCTGGCCCGCGGGTACCACCGGCGCGCGGCGCTCACCGCGGAGCGGTTCGTCGCCAACCCCTACGGCCGTGGCCGGATGTACCGGACGGGCGACGTCGTGCGGTGGCGTCGCGACCATACCCTCGAGTATCTCGGGCGCAGCGACTTCCAGGTGAAGATCCGCGGTCAGCGTGTGGAACTGGGGGAGATCGATTCCGTGCTCACCACGCACCCGCATCTCGACTTCGCCGCGACCCTCGGCAGGCCGGGGCCGCTGGGGGACACGGCGCTCGTGTCGTACGTCCTGCCGCACGACGGCGAGGAGGTGGCGGCGCCGGACGTGCTCGCGTTCGCGGGCCGCATCCTGCCCAAGTACATGGTGCCCGCGGCCGTGGTGGTTCTCGACGAGATCCCGCTGACCCCCGTCGGCAAGCTGGACCGGAAGGCGCTGCCGGCACCGGAATTCGTGACGACGACCCTCGGGTACCGGGCGCCCACCACGCCGGTGGAGGAGGCCGTCGCGGACGTGTTCGCCGAGGTGCTCGGCGCCCCCCGCGTCGGTGCGGACGACAGCTTCTTCGACCTCGGCGGCGACTCGCTCAGCGCCACCCGGGCCGTCGCGCGCATCAACTCCGCCCTCGACGCCGGGATCGGGGTGGCCGCCCTGTTCGACGCGCCCGTGGTGGCCGATCTGGCGGTCCGGATCGATTCGGCCGCGTCGGCGAGGACGCCGTCGGTGGCGCTCGCCGCCGGGCCGCGCCCCGACCGGATACCGCTGTCGCTGGCGCAGCAGCGGATGTGGTTCGTCAACCAGTTCGACACGTCCTCGCCCGCCTACAACATCCCGATCGCCCTGCGGCTGACCGGCGCCCTCGACCGCCCCGCCCTGCACGCGGCGGTCGGCGACGTCGTGGAGCGGCACGAATCGCTGCGCACCGTGTTCCCCGGGTCGGTCGACGGACCGCACCAGGTGATCGTCGATCCCGGGCCTGCGACCCCCGGCCTCGACCCGGTGCCCGTGTCCGGTGACCGTGCGCTGCGGGAGGCCGTCGCGGGACTGGTCGGGACGGGATTCGACGTGAGCGACGAGATCCCCTTCCGCGCAGCGCTGTTCGCACTGGAGCCCGAGCAGCACGTCCTCGCCATCGTCGTGCACCACATCGCCGCCGACGGATTCTCGATGATGCCGCTGGCCCGCGACGTCATGCTCGCGTACACCGCCCGGACCGTGGGGGAGACGCCCGGCTGGACGCCGCTGGCGGTGCAGTACGCCGACTACAGCGTGTGGCAGCGGGACGTCCTCGGCGCGGTGGACGATCCCGACTCGGTGATGTCGAGGCAACTGGGCTACTGGACGGACACGCTGTCCGGCGCGCCCGAGGTGCTGCAGATCCCGGTCGACCGGCCGCGGCCCGCCCAGCGGTCGTACCGCGGGGACGTGGTCGAGTTCGACGTGCCGGCGCGACTGCACCGCGCTCTGAACGCAATCGCGGCCCAGCACAATGCGACGCTGTTCATGGCCGTGCACGCGGCGTTCGCCGTGCTGCTGTCGCGGTTGTCGGGCACCGGCGACGTCACGATGGGAACGCCGGTCGCCGGCCGCGGGCAGGCGGTACTCGACGACGTGGTCGGCATGTTCGTCAACACCCTCGTCCTGCGGACGGTGGTGGACCCGCGGGCGTCGTTCGGCGAGGTCCTGACCGCCGTCCGGGCCGCGGATCTCGGGGCGTTCGAGCACGCGGACATCCCGTTCGAGCGGCTCGTCGACCACCTCGCCCCCGAGCGGTCCACGTCGCACACCCCGCTGTTCCAGGTGCTCATCGAATTCCGGAACGCGGAGGGCACCCACCTCGAGCTGCCGGGACTCACCGTCGACTCGCTCGACGTGGACCTTCGTGTCGCGAAGTTCGACCTGGAACTGAGCGTCGCCGAGCAGGTCGACGAGGACGGCGCACCCGCCGGACTCGCCGCCGGGCTGCGGTTCGCGACGGACGTGCTCGACCGCGACACGGTGACGCGGTTCGGGGAACGGTTCCTGCGGGTGCTCGAATCGATCGCCGCGGGCGGGGCGCTCCCGGTGGGGGACATCGACATCCTGGACCCGGCGGAGCGGGAGTCGGTGCTGCCCGCGCTCGCCGAACCGATCGGGGCGCACGCGACGCTGGTGGAACTCTTCGAGCGGGCCGCGGAGCGGTCCCGCGACGCGACAGCGGTCGTCTGCGAGGGCGCGTCGCTCACGTACGAAGAACTGGACACCCGGGCGAATCGACTGGCGCGGTTGCTGATCGCGCGCGGGGCAGGCCCCGAGACCCTGGTGGCCGTCGCCGCCGCACGGTCGGTGGACCTGGTGGTAGCGCTGCTCGCGGTGGTGAAGTCGGGGGCCGGCTATCTACCGGTCGACGTCACGTATCCGGCGGATCGGCTCGCGTTCGTGTTCGCCGACGCCCGGCCGGTATGCGTGCTGACCACCGAGGACGAATTCGACGCGGTCCGGGCGAGCGGCGTCCCGGCCGTCCTCGTCGACGGCCCGGAGACGGTGGCCGAACTGGGCCGTACGTCGCCGCTGCCGGTGACCGACCAGGACCGGCGGGGACCCCTGCACCCCGACGCGGTGGCGTACGTCATCTACACCTCCGGCTCGACGGGACAGCCGAAAGGCGTTCAGGTGTCGCACCGCAACGTCGCCACCCTGTTCGCGCACACGCAGCCGCTGTTCGGCTTCGACGCCGCCGACGTGTGGACGATGTTCCACTCGGCGGCGTTCGACTTCTCCGTCTGGGAGTTGTGGGGTGCGCTGCTCCACGGCGGCAGGCTGGCGGTGGTCGACTACTTCACCACCCGCTCACCCGACGCGTTCCTGCGACTGCTGCGGGACGAGAACGTCACCGTCCTGAATCAGACCCCCACCGCCTTCTACCAGCTCGCCGAGGCGGACCGGGTGTCCGGCGGCACCGAACTGGCGCTCCGCGTGGTGGTGTTCGGCGGCGAGGCCCTCGACCTGGGGCAGCTCACCCGCTGGTACACGCGGCACGGAGACACCGTCCCGGCGCTCGTGAACATGTACGGCATCACCGAAACCACCGTGCACGTCAGCTACCTGCCGCTGGACGGGGAACTCGCCGCGTCCGCGTCGGCGTCCGTGATCGGCCGGGCACTGCCCGGACTGCGCGTGCACGTGCTCGACTCCCGCCTGCACCCGGTGCCGCCGGGAGTGGTCGGGGAACTCTACGTGTCCGGCGCGCAGGTGTCCCGCGGCTACCTGGGCCGGTTCACGCTCACGTCGACGCGGTTCGTGGCCGACCCGTACACACCCGGTTCCCGGATGTACCGGTCCGGCGACCTCGGCCGGTGGAACAGGGACGGACAGCTGGACTATCTGGGCCGCAACGACTTCCAGGTGCAGGTCAAGGGGTTCCGCATCGAACTCGGCGAGGTGGAATCGGCGCTGCTCGCGTGCGGCGGTGTGGCGCAGTCGGTGGTGCTGGCGCGGAACGAGCGCCTGGTGGGCTACGTGGTGCCCGAGGCGGGCCGGGTGCTGGACCCCGCCGGGATCGTCGACACGGTCGGGGGCCGGCTGGCGGCGCACATGGTGCCCGCCGCCGTGGTGGTGCTCGACGCGCTGCCCCTCACCGTGAACGGCAAACTCGACCGCCGGGCGCTGCCCGAACCGGACTACGGCCGGCAGGTGTCGCTCGGCCGCGCACCGGCGACGGAGACGGAACGGATCCTCGCGGGCCTGTTCGCCGAGGTCCTCGGCCTCGACACGGTGGGCGTCGACGATTCGTTCTTCGCGGTCGGCGGCGACTCGATCATGTCGATCCAGCTGGTCACCCGGGCGAAGGCGTCCGGGGTGGTGATCACCCCGCGGGACGTGTTCGAACGCAAGACGGTTGCCGCGCTCGCGGAAGTCGCCACGTCGGGGGAGGAGACGATCACGCTCGAAGAGTTGCCCGGCGGCGGTGTCGGCGAGTTCCCGCTGACCCCGATCGTGCGCTGGATGCTGGGCCGGGACGGCGACTTCCGGCGGTACTCGCAGGCCGCGCTGTTCACGACCCCCGCCGAACTCGACGAGGACACACTGACGGCGGCGATGCAGGCCGTCCTGGACCGGCACGACATGCTGCGCGCCCGCCTGTACCGCAGCGATCGGGTCGGTTGGACGGCGGCGGCGCCGCCCGGGTGGACGGCGGCGACCGCGCCGCCCGGGTGGGTGCGGGCGACCGAGGTGGTGCGCACGGTGCCGCTCGGCGCCGCGGACTCGTTCACCGACGCCGCGTCCCGCGAATTGGACGCCGCCGCAGGCCGCTTGGACCCGGAGTCGGGCGTGATGGTGCAGGCGGTGTGGTTCGCGAGCGCCGCGGTACCCGCGACGGCGGGACGGTTGCTGATCGTCGCCCATCACGTGGTGGTCGACGGCGTGTCGTGGCGCATCCTCGTCCCCGATCTCGCCCTCGCCTGCGCCCGGGTGCTGTCCGGTGAGGCAACCGCCCTGCCCGCCACCGGAACGTCGATGCGCACGTGGGCGCACGCACTGACCGACGTGGCGCAGGAACCCTCCCGCACAGCCGAACTCGCCCTGTGGCGGCGGATGCTCGACACCCCCGACCCGCCGCTGGGGTCGCGGCCGCTGACCCCGGCCGACGTCCAGACGTCCGACGTCGAGGTCCGGCTTCCTGTCGCCGTCACGGAGACGCTGTTGACGTCGCTCCCGCAGGCGTTCCACGGGAACGTGGCAGACGGGTTGCTGACGGCGCTGGCGTTGGCGCTCG
Source organism: Rhodococcus sp. T2V (assembly GCF_029269925.1). Lineage (NCBI taxonomy): Bacteria > Bacillati > Actinomycetota > Actinomycetes > Mycobacteriales > Nocardiaceae > Rhodococcus > Rhodococcus sp. T2V. The sequence goes on along the minus strand of NZ_JARJBD010000058.1, from coordinate 14,212 downwards.
TCCGGTGGCGCCGGCGCCGCGGGATCGAGTCTTCCGCCGCGCTCGTGAATCTCGAAGGGCACGGTCGTGAGGAGCACGTGGTCCCCGGCGCCGATCTGGCCCGCACGGTCGGCTGGTTCACCACGATCTTCCCGGTGGGCCTCGACCTGGGCCGTGTGGACGTCGAGGAGGCGTTCGCCGCGGGCCCCGCCGCAGGCGACGCGGTCAAGGCGGTGAAGGAGCGGCTGCACTCGATCCCCGACCACGGCATCGGGTTCGGGCTTCTCCGGTACCTCGACGACGACACGGCCCGGGAACTGTCGGCGCAGGCGAGTCCGCAGGTGAGTTTCAACTACCTCGGCAGGCTCGGGGCGGGCACCGCCCCCGGCGGCGACTGGATGCCGGTCTCCGACGCGGGGCTCGCCGCCGCCGCGCACTCCGGGTTGCCCGCGGCGGCCGTCGTCGACGTGAACGCCCGAACCACCGACACGGCCGCAGGCCCGGTACTCACCGCGACGTGGTCGTTCCCCGTCGGGGTGATCGCGGCGGACGACGTCGGCGAACTCGCGCGGCTGTGGGTGCGGGCGCTGGAGGCCCTGTCCGAGCACGCCAGGTCGGGTGGCGGCGGCTTCACCCCGTCCGACCTGGACCTGGTCCGACTCGGCCAGAGCGCGATCGACGACCTCGAACGCCGGTACCCGGCGATGACCGACGTCTGGCCGTTGTCGCCGTTGCAGGCGGGCATGCTGTTCCACGCCGAACTGGCCGACGAGTCGGTGGACGCCTATCTCGTCCAGCTGATTCTCGACCTCGCCGGCGACGTCGACGCGGCACGGTTGCGCCGGGCTGCGGGCGCGCTCCTCGACCGTCACCCGAACCTGCGCAGCGCGTTCTGCCACGACGCCGACGGCGGGGCCGTGCAGGTCGTCTCGGGGCGGGTCACCGTGCCCTGGCGGGAGATCGACCTGAGCGGACTGGACGGGGACGCGGCGGAAGCCGAGATCGAGCGACTGCTGGCCGCCGACCGGACCACCCCCTTCGACATGGCCACCGCACCGCTGATCCGGTTCCTGCTGGTGTGGACGGCGGGTGGCCACTGCCGACTGGTGTCGACGAACCACCACATCCTGCTCGACGGCTGGTCGATGCCGCTGATGATCCGGGAACTGCTCACGCTGTACGCCACGGACGCCGACCCCTCGCCGCTGCCCCGCGTGCGGGATTACCGCGACTACCTGGCGTGGATGAGCGGGCGCGACAGGGGCATGTCCGCGCGGGCCTGGGCGGACACTCTGGACGGGGTCGAGGAACCGACGCTTCTGATCCCCGCGGACCGGGCGCGGCAACTGTCGACCGTGTCGCGGGAATGGGTGTTCGACCTCGACGAGGACCGCACCGACCGGCTGCGCGAATCCGCGCGCACCCGTGGGCTCACGCTCAACAGCATTCTGCAGACGGCGTGGGGCATCGTGCTGGGAATGCTCACCGGACGCGACGACGTCGTGTTCGGCGCCACCGTGTCCGGCAGGCCGCCGGAACTCGCCGGCATCGAGACGATGGTCGGGCTGTTCATCAACACCGTGCCGGTGCGGGTCACGCTGCGCCCGGACGAGATGCTCGGTGCGTTGCTGGAGCGGGTGCAGGCCGAGCAGGCGGCGATGCTCGATCACCACTACACGGGTCTCGCCGAGATCCGGGACGCCGCGGGCCCCGGCGTCGGGTTCGACACCCTCACCGTGTTCGAGTCGTACCCGGTGGACCGGGCCGGGCTGTCGGAAGACACCGACATCGCCGGGCTCCGCGTCACCGGCGTCGACGCCCGCGACGCCGCCCACTACCCGCTGAGCCTCGTCGCGTCGGCGGCGGCGAGCCTGCACCTGAAGTTCGAGTACATCCCCGACCTGTTCGCCCCCGGAGAGGTCGAGGACATCGCCGACCGGGTGGTGCGGGTGCTCGACGCCTGCGCCGGACCCGACCTGCCACTGGCCCGGTTGTCGCTGCTCACCGAGCGGGAACGCGAGGAACTGGTGCCGGTCCGCGGTGGCCCCGCCGGTTCCGTCCGCACTCTCGCGCAGATCTTCACCGACGCCGCCGCGGTCGACCCGGATGCGGTCGCCCTCTCGTCCGGCGACGTCGAGGTGTCGTACCGGGAGCTGGACGAGCGGTCCACCCGGCTCGCGCGCGTTCTGATCGGCCGCGGTCTCGGTCCGGAAATGTCGGTAGCCGTGGGTGTTCCGCGTTCGATCGAGTCGGTGCTGTGCGTGTGGGCGGTGGCCAAGGCCGGGGCCGTGTTCGTGCCCGTCGACCCGAACTATCCCGACGAACGCATCGCGCACATGCTCACCGACTCGGAATGCGCTCTCGGACTGACGACGTCCGAGCATCGTGCCCGGCTGGCCGGGAGCACGCGCTGGCTCGTCCTCGACGATCCCGAGTTCGGCGCCGAGTGCGCGGCCGGTTCTGCGGCACCGGTCGACGACGGCGACCGCACGGCACCGGTCACCCTCGACTCGGCCGCGTACGTCGTCTACACGTCGGGCTCCACCGGAATGCCGAAGGGCGTCACCGTGACGCACCGCGGCCTGGACAACTTCGCCAAAGACCAACTCGCCCGTTTCGGGGCGGACTCGGAGTCCCGGACGCTGCACTTCTCGACCCCGAGCTTCGACGGCTCCGTGTTCGAATACCTGCAGGCGTTCGGTGCCGCGGCGACGATGGTGATCGCGCCGCCCACCGTGTTCGGCGGCGACGAACTCGCCCAGCTGATCCGCGACCGGCGGGTCACGCACGCATTCGTCACCACGGCGGCGCTCGCATCCCTCGACCCCGCGGGGCTGGATCTGTTCGCGGACGTCGCGGTCGGCGGCGAGGCCTGCCCGCCCGAACTCGTGTCCCGGTGGGCGCCGGGACGCCGGTTGTACAACGCGTACGGGCCGACCGAGACCACCATCATGTCCAACATCAGCGATCCCCAGACCCCGGGGGAGCGCATCACCATCGGCGGACCGATCCGCGGTGTCACGGAACTGGTGCTGAATTCCCGGTTGCAGCCGGTTCCGGCCGGGGTTCCGGGGGAGTTGTACCTCGCAGGAGCGGGACTGGCGCGCGGCTACCATCGCCGCCCCGGGCTCACCGCCACCCGGTTCGTGGCCGACCCGTGCCGGCCGGGACAGCGGATGTACCGCACCGGCGACGTCGTGCGCTGGACCGCCGGGCGCACCATCGAATACCTGGGCCGCAGCGACTTCCAGGTGAAGGTCCGCGGGTTCCGCATCGAACTCGGCGAGATCGACACGACGCTCGCGGCGGTCCCCGGCGTCCGGTTCGCGGTCACGGTCGCCTACCTCGGCCCGGCCGGCGACACGCTCCTCGCGTCCTACGTCGTACCCGCCCCCGGGCACACCCTCGACACCGGCGACCTCACCCGCGCTCTCGCGAGCAGACTGCCCGCCCACATGATTCCGTCGTCGATCACCGTGCTGGACGAGATCCCGCTGACCGCCGTCGGCAAGTTCGACCGCAAGGCCCTGCCCACCCCCGAATTCGACGTCGGCACCGCCGAATACCGGGCACCGGCCGACCCGGTGCAGGAGACGGTGGCCGGCGTCTTCGCGGAGGTACTCGGACTGGACCGGGTGAGCGTGGATGCGGGATTCTTCGATCTCGGCGGCAACTCGCTGAGCGCCACCCGCGCGGTGGCCCGCCTACGCGCCGCGCTCGGCACCGACATCGGCGTGCGGGCGTTGTTCGAGGCGCCCACGGTGGAGTCGTTCGCCGCCCGCATCGAGCACACGGGAGCGGGCCCGTCCGGCCGTCCCGCCCTGACCGCCGGGGACCGCCCCGCCCGCATCCCGCTGTCCTACGCGCAGCAGCGCATGTGGTTCATCAACCAGTTCGACACGAGTTCGCCCGCCTACAACATCCCGATGGTCGTGCGACTCACCGGCGACCTCGACGTGGACGCGCTGAGACTGGCTGTCACGGACGTCGTGACCAGGCACGAGTCGCTGCGCACCCGATTCCCGCTCCGTGACGGCGAACCGGTGCAGGAGATCCTCCCGCCGCCGGCGCCGATGGCTCCGCCGACCGCGGTCGCGGACGACGACCGGCTCCGCGAAGAACTCACCCGCCTCGTGTCGGCGGGCTTCGACGTCGCCGCCGCCGTCCCGCTGCGCATCGCCCTGTTCTCTCTCGACACCGTCTCCCAGAACACCGTCTCCCCGAACACCAGGACCCACGTGCTCGCCGTCGTAGTGCACCACATCTCGGCCGACGGCTTCTCGATGGCACCGCTGGTGCGGGATGTGATGGTCGCGTACGAATCCCGCGCCCACGGTCACGCTCCCGCGTGGACGCCGCTACCGGTGCAGTACGCCGACTACACACTGTGGCAGCGCAGGCTGCTGGGTTCGGAGGACGACCCCGGGTCGCTGATCTCGCGGCAGCTGTCCTACTGGGAGTCCGCGCTCGCCGGGCTGCCGGAACTCCTCGAACTGCCCACCGACCGCCGGCGTCCCGCCCAGCAGTCGTTCCACGGCGACCGGGTGGGATTCACGATCGATGCGGGGCTGCACGAGCGGATCCGGGCGGCGGCGCGCGAGCACCGGTCCACCGAGTTCATGATCGTGCACGCCGCACTCGCCGTCCTGCTCGGGCGGCTCGGCGGCACGGGCGACGTGGCGATCGGCACCCCGATCGCCGGTCGCGGCGAGGCGGCGCTCGACGACCTCGTCGGCATGTTCGTCGGCACGCTGGCCCTGCGCACCGCGATCGAGGCGGGGCAGCCGTTCCGCGACCTGCTCGCGCAGGTCCGCGACGCCGATCTCGGTGCCTTCGCGCACGCCGACCTGCCCTTCGAGCGGGTGGTGGACGCCGTCGGCCCGGTGCGCTCGACCGCCCACTCGCCGCTCTTCCAGGTGTCGCTCGAATTCCAGAACACCGAGAATCCCGCGCTGCGGTTGCCGGGGCTGAGCGTCGAGGGACTCGATCCCGACCTCGCCGTCGTGAAGGTGGACCTCGAGGTGATCCTCGATGAGCGGTTCGACACCGACGGCACCCCGGCGGGCATGACGGGCGCGATCGACTACGCGACCGATCTGTTCGACGCCGACACGGTGCTGGGTTTCGCGCAGCGGTTCGTGCGCATCCTCGACTCCGTCACCGCTCAACCCGGAATTCCGGTCGGCGACATCGAGATCCTCGGCACCGACGAGGTCGCGGCGCTCACCCCGGCGCGCGGAGCACCCGACGCACCGAACGTCCTGCTGCCGGACCTGCTGACGGCCGCGGTCCGACTCGACCCGGACGCCGACGCGCTGTCGTACCGGGGCCGGGCGGTCACGTACCGCGAACTCGACGAGACCTCGAACCGGCTGGCGCGCCGGCTGATCGAGGCCGGTGCCGGTCCGGGAACCACTGTCGCGCTGAGCCTGTCGAGGTCGATCGAATCGGTGCTGTCGGTGTGGGCGGTCGCCCGCACGGGCGCCGCGTTCCTGCCGGTCGATCCCGGCTATCCGCCCGACCGGATCGAGCACATGCTCACCGACTCGGGTGCCGTGTCGGGCGTGACGGTCCGGGAACACCGAGATCGGCTGCCCGCCGCCGTGACCTGGATCGTGCTCGACGACGTCCGGGACGCCGACCGGATCAGGACGCAGTCGCCCGAACCGGTCACCGACGCGGACCGGACCGCACCGCTGCACGAATCGCATCCCGCGTATCTCATCTACACGTCCGGATCCACGGGCGTCCCCAAGGGTGTGGCCGTCACGCACCGCGGCCTGGCGAACCTCGCCGCGGAGGAGCGGGACCGCCTCGCCGTCACCCGAGGCTCGCGGGTGCTGCACTTCGCGTCGCCGAGTTTCGACGCATCCGTCTTCGAACTCGTCATGGCGTTCTGCGCGGGTGCGACGCTGGTGATCGCACCGCCCACGATCTACGGCGGCGTCGAACTGGCCGCGCTGCTGAGCGACGAGCGGGTGTCCCACGGATTCGTCACCCCGACCGCACTGGCGTCGATGGACCCGCTGGGCTTCGAGTCGCTGCGGACGCTGGTCGTGGCCGGTGAGGCCTGCCCACCCGAACTCGTCGCCCGGTGGGCGCCGGGCCGCCGCATGTTCAACGCCTACGGGCCGACCGAGACGACGATCATGTCGAACATCAGCGACCCGCTGGTGCCGGGCGACCCGATCACACTCGGCGCACCCACCCGCGGCGTCGCGGAGGTGGTGCTCGATTCCCGGCTGCGCCCGGTGCCGGTCGGTGTGGTCGGTGAGCTGTACGTCTCGGGACGCGCCCTGGCTTCCGGGTATCACCGCCGGTCCGGGCTGACGGCGTCCCGTTTCGTGGCCGCGCCGTGGGGTGCCCCCGGCGACCGGATGTATCGCACGGGCGACGTGGTGCGGTGGCGCCGAGACGGCACCCTCGAATACGTCGGGCGCAGCGATTTCCAGGTGAAGATCCGCGGGTTCCGCATCGAGCCCGGCGAGATCGACGCCGCACTCACCGCCCACCCCGGAGTCGGGTTCGCCGTCACGATCGGCCGGGACGGGCCGGCCGGGGAACCGCTCCTCGTCTCCTATGTGCGGCCGGCCGGCGGCGCGGACGTCGACACCGCGGAACTGTCCCGTCTCGTCGCCGAGCGGCTGCCGTCCCACATGGTGCCCGCCGCGATCGTCGTGCTCGACCGGATCCCGTTGACGCCGGTGGGCAAGCTGGATCGCGCCGCGCTGCCCGCTCCCGAGTTCCTGTCGGGCACCCGCTTCCGTCCGCCCGCCACCGACCTCGAGGCGGCGATCGTGGACGTGTTCGCCGAGGTGCTCGGTCTGGACCGGGTCGGGGCCGACGACAACTTCTTCGAGAGGAGCGGCAACTCCCTGCTGGCCACGAAGGCGGTCGCCGCCCTGCAGGAGCGACTCGACCGGAAGATCCCGTTGCAATGGATGTTCCTCGACCCCACACCGTCCGGCCTCGCCCGCAGGATCGCACTGCCGTCGGCGGAAGGCGCGGTGACGGAGGCGCTGGCGGTGGTGATTCCGCTGCGCACCGAGGGCACCGGACGCCCGCTGTTCTGCGTTCACCCGGGAATCGGGCTGTCCTGGGGGTACGCGGGCCTCGTCCGGTATCTGCCCGCCGACCGCCGCGCGTACGGCCTGCAATTGCCCACGATCAGCGGGGACGGCGAATACCGGTCGATCGAGCAACTCGCGCACCGGTACATCGAGGAGATGAAGGCCATTCAGCCGGAGGGACCGTACGACCTGCTCGGCTGGTCGCTGGGCGGGGTCATCGCCCACGCGATGGCCGTCGAACTCCAGCGGGCAGGCGACGACGTCGCGACCCTCGCCGTCATGGACAGCTATCCCGACAACGGCGAGGACCCGCTGTTCGGGAAACTCGACATGCGGGATCTGCTCCGCGGGCTGGGCCTCGTCGTCGCCACCGACGGCGAACTCACGTACGAACGCGCAGCGCAACTGCTCAACGAATCGTGGGGTAGCGACTCCGGGCTACGCGGAGAACACCTCGAGCGGATCAACGCCGGATACGAGAATTCGCGCGAACTCGTCCATCGGTTCGAGCCGCAGGTCTACGACGGCGACCTGCTGATCTTCCCCGCGACCGGCGAAGACGACGGCACCACCCGCGCCCGGTCGGTGGACGAGTGGCGACCGCTGGTGACCGGCCGGATCGTGGAGCATCCGGTGGACTGCGGGCACAACGACATGATCGAGCCGCAGTCCCTCGCCGTCATCGGGCCGGTGCTGTCGAGGTATCTGGGCGCCGATCGCACCCCGCGCCGCGACGACCGAATCGGCTGAATACGGCCACGCCGCTGTGCAACGATGGGGTCTGTGCGCCCTGTGGACGGCGAACGATCGACCTGGGGGACGGGGAAGAACTACCGCCTCCCGCATTCGCGAGTCAGGATCCGGACGCGCTCACGACGTCGACGGTCGGGGATACCGTACGGGGAGGACCCACCGTGAAGGCCCCAGACACGCGCAAGCCGGCTACACAGAATTCGGACGCGGACGCATTCCCGCTGTCCGCGGCGCAGCGTGCCACATGGTTCGCGCAGCAACTCGACCCCGCGGTACCCATCTCGGTAGCGCACTACGTGGAGTTGCACGGCGACCTCGACATCGACCTGCTGCGACGCGAGACCATCGTGGTTGCCCGCGAGTTCCAGTCGCCGTTCCTCAAGGTCGTCGAGGTCGACGGCAGACCGATGCAGTACGTCGACCACACCACCGACACGTCCATCGAGTTCGTCGACTTTCGCGGCGACGACGACCCGGTCGCCGCCGCGCACGAATGGATGGACCGGGACTACCAGTCCCCACTCGATCTCGACGCCGATCGGCTGTTCGAGACGTCGATCCTGTGCGTGGGCGAGGCGCATTACCTGTGGTACAGCCGCATTCACCACGTCGCGCTGGACGGCTACGGTGCCATGACCCTGATCAACCGCATCGCGCACCGGTATTCGGCCGCGGTCGCCGGTCGCGAACCGGATCCGAGCCGGGCCGCGACGCTGCGCGCACTGTACGACGTCGACGCCCGCTACCGGGCGTCCGATCGCTTCGTGACCGATCGGGAGTACTGGGCCGAACGAGTCGAGGGAATCGGCGGGTCGACGTTGGCCGACGCCCCCGCACCCGCACTCGCCAGGAGCACGGTCGAGAGCGTGCTGCTGTCCGAGGCGGCCGCGTCCGCAATCCAGAGTTCCGACAGCCAGGCGACCGCCGCGGCGGCCGTCACGATCATCGCCGCCTTCGCCTGCTACCTGTCGCGGGCCACCGCGAAAACCGAAGTCCTCGTCAATGTTCCGATGTCCGGGCGGACCACGTCGCTGCTGCGCAATTCCGGCGGGATGACGGTCAGCGTCGCGCCGTTGCCGATCACCGTCGACGAGAGCGGGGCGGTCGCGGACCTCGTGTCGCAGGTCAGGCGAGAGCTGATGGGCGCGTTGCGGCATCAGCGGTGCAGCGTCGAGGACATCCGCCGCGACGTCGGCGCGGGCGGTGTGGCGGAACTGCACGGACCCATGGTCAACGTCATGCTGTTCCACCAGGACGTGGTGCTCGGCCCCCTGGTCGGCGAATACCACATCGTCACCTCGGGCCCGGTCGAAGACCTCCTGGTCAACGTGTATCCGAGCGGGAAGCCGGCGGAGATCTTCGTCGATTTCCGGGCCAACCCGAACCGGTACGAGGATGCGGCGCTGCGCCGGCACCACCGGCACTTCGTGGAACTGCTGGAAGAATTCGTCTCGGCAGATCCGCAGGCCCGGCTCGCGACCGTTCACGAGGCGACCGCCCGCGAAGGCGAGCGGCGACGCCGCGAGGCCAACCACCTCGCGTACTGGACCGATCGGCTGTCGGGGATGCCCGAAGTGCTGAACCTGCCGTCCGATCGGGCCCGGCCGCCCACGCAGTCCGGGAGCGTCGACCGCGTCGACGTCCCGATCGGAGCCCGGACCCACCGCGGAGTGCAGGTGCTGGCAGACGAACATGGCACCACCGCGTTCACCGTTCTGCACGCGGCCGCGGCCGTGCTGCTGAGCCGGCTCTCCGGTGCCCCGGAGGTCGCGGTCGGAACGACGGCCATCCTGGACCGGGGGCAGAATCTCGTCGTCCTCCGGACCCGCGCCGAACCGGACGTGACCTTCACTGAGCATCTCCGTCACGTTCGCGACGTCGACCGGGAAGCGTTCGAGCACCCCGACGTCCCGTTCGAGCAGGTGGTCCGGGCGCTCACGGTCCGCGAGTCGCCCGCATACTCGCCGATCGTCCAGGTGCTGTTCGAGTGCGGCGACGCGGCCGAAACAGCCGGGATCGAGCGGTTCGACCTCCGGGTCACCGCGGCGGAGACATTCGACGCCGACGGCATCCCGGCCGGCATCACGGTGACACTCGCGTTCGCCACCGATCTGTTCGACCCCCGCACTGTTCGTCGACACGGCGAACGATTGAGCCGAATCCTGGAGGCGGTCACCGGCGACCCCGGCCTCGTCGTCGGAGACATCGACATCCTGTTCGACACCGAACGGGCCACCCTCGTCCCGGTACCCGGCGCCCCCGGGCGGCCGGGGCGCACGCTACCCGAATTGTTCTCGGCGGCAGCCGAAGCCAACCCCACCGGTGTCGCGCTCTCGTATCTCGGAATCGACGTGACGTACCGGGAATTGGACGAGCGCTCCAACCAACTGGCCCGCGTCCTCATCGAACACGGCATCGGGCCGGAGAACGTCGTGGCGCTGGGCATGACCCGCTCGATCGAGTCGGTGCTGTCGATGCTCGCGGTCGCCAAGTCTGGTGGGGCGTTCCTTCCCGCTGACCCGAACTACCCCGCCGCGCGGATCGAGCACATGCTCGACGATTCGGGCGCCGCGCTGGGTGTGACCGTGTCGGCCGTGCGGTCCCGGCTACCCCGATCGGTGCCGTGGCTGGTGCTCGACGAAGACGCGTTCCGGTCGCACTGTGCCGGTCGGTCGATCTCGGCCGTCACCGACGCCGACCGGGTTCGGCCCCTCCGTCCGGAGAATCCGGCGTACGTGATCTACACGTCCGGTTCGACGGGCAAGCCCAAAGGGGTCGTGGTCACCCACAGCGGCCTGGACAACTTCGCGGCCGAGCAACGCACCAGATCCGGTGCGACGCAGACCTCCCGGATTCTGCACTTCTCCACACCGAGTTTCGACGCGTCCGTCTCCGAGTACCTGCACGTGTTCGCCGCCGCGGCGACCATGGTGATCGTGCCGCCCGCGATCTACGGCGGAGAGGAATTGTCCCGGTTCCTGCAGTCGGAGAGGGTCACTCACGGATTCGTCGCCACCGCGGCGCTCGGCACGATCGAGCCGGACGGACTCTCCGGCTTCCGGGACGTGGTGTTCGGCGGCGAGGCGTGCTCCCCGGAACTGGTGCAGCGGTGGGCGCCCGGCCGCCGGCTGGCCAATGCGTACGGGCCCACCGAGGGCACCGTCATGTCGAACATCAGCGCGCCGCTGTCCCCGGACGGCGCCGTCACGCTGGGCGGCCCGCTCCGCGGTTTCCGCGAGGTCGTGCTCGACGAACGGCTGACACCGGTGCCCGCCGGCGTGGCCGGGGAGTTGTACATCGCCGGAGACGGCCTCGCCCGCGGGTACCACGGCAGGTCGGCGCTCACCGCGGAACGGTTCGTGGCCGACCTGTTCGGCGGCCCCGGCGACCGGATGTACCGCACCGGCGACGTGGTGCGGTGGCGAACCGACCGCACGCTGGAGTATTTGGGCCGCAGCGATTTCCAGGTGAAGGTGCGCGGCTTCCGCATCGAACTCGGCGAGATCGACACGGTCCTCCACACCCATCCACACGTGCGGACCGCGGCGACGATGCAGCGCACGGCGCCGTCCGGAGACACGGTGCTCGTGTCGTACGTGCTGCCCGCCGCCGGGCAGCGGCTCACAGCGACCGAGTTGACGGACCATGCCGCACGCCGACTGCCGACGTACATGGTGCCTGCGGCGATCGTGATACTGGACGAGTTCCCGTTGACCCCGGGCGGAAAGCTCGATCGTGCGGCATTGCCCGCGCCGGAATTCCTGTCCACGACGGCCGAATTCCGCGCTCCTGCCACCCCGGAGGAGCAGGCCGTGGCGCGGGTGTTCGCGGACGTCCTCGGCGTGGAGCGAATCGGCCTCGACGACAGCTTCTTCGATCTCGGCGGGAATTCGCTCGTCGCGACGAGGGTCGTCGCACGGGTGAATGCCGCACTCGGCGTCGAACTCGTGGTGCGGACTCTGTTCGAGGCGCCGACAGTGGAGGCATTGGCGGAACGGATCGGGAGTGCGCACGCGAGGCCCTCCGGCCGCCCGGACCTCGTGGCGCAGCAGCGCCCCGACCGGATCCCGCTCTCGCTTGCCCAGCAACGCCTGTGGTTCGTCAATCAGTACGACACCTCCTCGCCCGCCTACAACATCCCGATGGCGCTGCGGCTCAACGGAACCCTCGACGTGGACGCCCTCCGAACCGCGGTCGGGGACATTCTCGAACGACACGAATCGCTGCGCACCCTGTATCCGGCGTCGGTCGACGGACCGCATCAGGTGATCCAGCCGCTGGGCGAGATGATTCCGGATCTGAAGCCGAGAACCGTCGAGGACGAGGCGGCGTTGCGTGCGCACCTGGCCGAGTTGACCGTGCGGGGATTCGACGTGAGCACCGACGTGCCCGTGCGTGGCGCCCTGTTCCGGGCAGACCGGGACGACCACGTTCTCGTGCTCGTGGTGCACCACATCTCGGCGGACGGAGCGTCGCTGGCTCCGCTCGCCCGCGACCTGATGGTGGCGTACTCGGCGCGGGTGCAGCAACAGCCGCCGGACTGGCGACCACTGCCGGTGCAGTACGCCGACTACAGCCTCTGGCAGAGGGCGGCCCTCGGCAGCGACGACAATCCCGGCAGTGTGATGTCGGCGCAAGTGGCGTACTGGAAGCAGACGCTGTCCGGTCTGCCCGACGCGATCGACCTTCCATTGGATCGACCGCGGCCCACCGACAGGGCGCTTCGCGGCGGGACCGTCCGGTTCACCGTACCTGCGGACGACCATCGGGTGCTTCTCGCCCTTGCGCGGCAACATGATTCCACGATGTTCATGGTGATGCACGCGGCGCTGGCGGTGCTGATCGTTCGGCTGAGCGGGTCAAGAGACGTCGCGATCGGGACGCCGATCGCCGGTCGCGGCGAAGAAGCACTCGACGACGTCGTGGGGATGCTCGTCAACACCCTGGTCCTGCGTACAGCCGTCGACCCCGCAGCGGCGTTCGCCGACGTGCTGTCCCGGGTGCGGGAGGCGGATCTGGCGGCGTTCGGACACGCAGACGTGCCCTTCGAGAGCGTGGTGGACGCGGTCGCGCCGACCCGCTCGACCGCGTACTCGCCGCTGTTCCAGATCTTGCTCGAGTTCCAGAACACCGCCCCGGTCCACGTGACCCTGCCGGGACTGACGGTGGACACCGTCGACGTCGACCCCGGTGTCTCCAAGTTCGACCTGCAGTTGACGCTCACCGAGCAGTACGACGCGACGGGGACCGCAGCGGGCATCGACGCGTCGTTCACGTTCGCGTCCGACGTGTTCGACCGGGCGACGGTGGTGGGGTTCGGGGAGCGGTTCGTCCGGATTCTCGAGACGATCGCCGGTGATCCGGGCGCGGTGGTGGGGGATGTGGAGGTTCTGGGGGCGGGGGAGCGGGGGTTGGTGGTCGGGGCGTGGAATGCGACGTCGCGTGTGGTGCCGGCTGCCACTGTTGTGGAGTTGTTCGAGGCGCAGGTGGTGCGGTCTCCGGGTGCTGCGGCGGTGGTGTTCGAGGGTGGGGTGTTGTCGTATGGGGAGTTTGCGGGGCGGGTGCATCGGTTGGCGCGGTGGTTGATCGGTGTGGGGGTGGGTCCGGAGTCGTCGGTGGGTGTGGCGGTGCGGCGGTCGGTGGACATGGTGGTGGGGATTTATGCGGTGCTGGTGGCGGGTGGGGCGTATGTGCCGATCGATCCGGATCAGCCTTCGGAGCGGGTCGGGTACGTCCTCGACACGGTTGCTCCGGTGGTGGTGTTGACGACGTCGGCGGATGTGGGGGTGTTCGCGGGGTCGGTTCGGGTGGTGGCGGTGGATGGGTTGGATGTGTCGGGGTGGGCGGATTCTCCGGTGGGGGTGGGGGAGCGGTTGTCGCGGTTGTTGCCGGCTCATCCGGGGTATGTGATGTTCACGTCGGGGTCGACGGGTCGGCCGAAGGGGGTGTCGGTTCCGCATGTGGGGATTGTGAATCGGTTGTTGTGGATGCAGGATCGGTATCGGTTGGGCTCCGATGATGTGGTGTTGCAGAAGACGCCGGTGACGTTCGATGTGTCGGTGTGGGAGTTGTTCTGGCCGTTGTTGTGTGGGGCGCGGTTGGTGATCGCGGCCCCGGACGGTCATCGCGACCCGGCATATCTTGCCGGACTGATCGTCGAACACCACGTGACCACAGTGCATTTCGTTCCCTCCATGCTGGCGGTGTTCACCGCCGAGCCGGCCGCGGCGCGCTGTACGAGCCTGCGGCAGGTGTTCGCCTCGGGTGAGGCGCTGCCGGCGCCGACGGCGTCGAGGTTGCGGGCAGTGGTCCCCGAGGCTCGCATCCACAACTTGTACGGGCCGACGGAGGCTGCGGTGGATGTGACGTTCCACGAGGTGACGGGGGCGGATGGGGTGGTGGTGCCGATC
>NZ_JARJBD010000561.1:0-330 GCF_029269925.1 Rhodococcus sp. T2V | reverse complement strand
CGCGGCCGTCGCGTCGCCCAGGACTTCGGTGAGGCCCACGGGTGGTCACACGCACAAGTCGTCACCATCGGCGGCACCATGCGGGTGCATTCTGGTCCGCGACGAACACTCGGTCGACGAGCAGGCCGACCACGATCTGCGGATCGACCCGCCGCTCCTTCGAGTTATGCCGACGTCCTATCTGGGGTTACGTGACCACCGTCCGCAATGAATGGTGAGACACGCATCACCCGCTCCACCCGCTTGTGGTTCACCTCGATCCCGGCATCACGCAGCTCGGCCGTGATGCGCGGGGCCCCGTAGGTGCCATCGAAATCGTCGTGAATCTCG
>NZ_JARJBD010000560.1:0-333 GCF_029269925.1 Rhodococcus sp. T2V | reverse complement strand
CGTCCGGGCTCACCTCGCCGGCCCGCTCGGCGAGGGTCCACCCGTTCTTGCGTTCCAGACCCGCAACCAAACCCGTCACATATTCACGGACTCGGGACCGCGGCTCCGACCACAAGATGCGCCCCGTCACGCGGTCCTCGCGTGCACATCGGCGCTCCCCGAACTCGCCGAACTCCCCGATGATCTCGTTCGGATGCAGCGTGTACGCCGTGGGCATGACGCGGCGGGCGTAGACCGACAGGACATCTTCCATCCGGGCGGCGAACTCCGCGTTCGCTTTTGGTGGGATGGTCCAGCACTTCTTCAGGTGAGGACGAAGTTTCGTTTTTTTAA
>NZ_JARJBD010000559.1:0-333 GCF_029269925.1 Rhodococcus sp. T2V | reverse complement strand
AGCCGGTTCACCGCCTCCGCGAACCGCAGATAGGTGTCCACGCTCGCGACGACGATGCGGGCGTCGATGGTCAGCAGTTCGATACCGACCAGCGAGACCCGCACGTACGCGAGTTCGCCACCAAACCGAGACTGGCGCAACACATGATCGCACGCGCCCTCGACGCACAGGTCCCCTTCTCCTGGGTCACCGCGGACGAGGCCTACGGGCAGGTGAAGTACCAAGGGCGCGGGGTGTGAAGCGGATCGTTGTCGTGAAGCTGGCTCCGACCCCGGAGTAGTATGTGGCGCTGACATCGACACTGGAGTTGTGCAATGCGGGGGCGAACGTGGT
>NZ_JARJBD010000558.1:0-333 GCF_029269925.1 Rhodococcus sp. T2V | reverse complement strand
TCCACCACACCCCCAAACACGGCTCGTGGCTCAACGTCGCCGAGATCGAACTCTCCGTGCTGACCCGCCAGTGCCTGGACCGGCGCATCGAGGACCTCGAGACCCTGGGCGCGGAGACGGTGGTGCTGGTGATGGACAATCTCAATACTCACGGCATCGGATCGCTTTACGAGGCCTTCGAGCCGGCCGAGGCGTTCGCGCTCGCGCAGCGGCTCGAGATCCATTTCCACCTCGGGAAACGACTGACACATCTGCCCGCACTGCGGGAGATCGGCTTCCACGCCAACCGACGCCTGCTGCGCGTCCAACGACTCAGTCACGACCCGATCACCG
>NZ_JARJBD010000557.1:0-335 GCF_029269925.1 Rhodococcus sp. T2V | reverse complement strand
TGAGGTTGTCCATCACCAGCACCACCGTCTCCGCGTCCGGGTAGTCCACGCACAGCAGCTCTTTGACCTGCCGGGCCCAGTCGACCTTGGTGCGCCGGGGCTGGGCATCGAGCGTTCGTGCGGTCCGGACTCAAATAGCCGTCCGCCTCACCGTTCACCTCATTCACCTCACCTCATTCATCCCTTCGGAGGAGCTTTCCGTGAAGATCGTCCAGATCAGCGATTTCCTAACCGGGCGTCCTGAGCCTCGGCATAGTTCCAGGCTCGGGATAGATCGACCACGATCAACTCGGCGCGGGTGATCTTGGTGATGGTCTTGGTGATCGACCCGTCCA
>NZ_JARJBD010000556.1:0-338 GCF_029269925.1 Rhodococcus sp. T2V | reverse complement strand
CTGTGCGTGGACTACCCGGACGCGGAGACGGTGGTGCTGGTGATGGACAACCTCGGGTACTCACGGCATCGGATCGCTCTACGAGGCCTTCGAGCCGGCCGAGGCGTTCGCGCTAAACGAAGCGGATTCCGCAAGGGCGGCTTGACAAATAGAGAGGCACCCCACCCGGCCGTCACGTAATTCCGACTTATATGAGTGTCAGCGGCGTGACGGGGTTCGTCTACACGCAAAAGCTCTACCTGCGTAAACGCGCAAATTCACGCTCATTACCCCAGATAACATATCGGCATAACTCGAAGGAGCGGCGGGTCGATCCGCAGATCGTGGTCGGCCTGCTC
>NZ_JARJBD010000555.1:0-344 GCF_029269925.1 Rhodococcus sp. T2V | reverse complement strand
GCGAACGCGGAGTTCGCCGCCCGGATGGAAGATGTCCTGTCGGTCTACGCCCGCCCCCGCAACCCCTCTCACCCGGTGGTGTGCATGGACGAAAAGCCCTACCAGCTCCTCGCTCACCCAACGCCGTCACCGTCGCCAACACCCCTACCGGCACCCGCGCGTACGTCACCAACGGCGGCAGCAACACCGTCTCGGTCATCGACACCACCACCAACAAGGTCGTCGCCACCGGACCACGAAGCCGGCGCAGCAGGCGGTCGGTCTGGACGGCCTCAAGGTGTCCGTCGCGACCGCGGCGACCAGTGGTGTGGAGAAGTCGAAGCAGGTCAAGTCCGGGGGTTTGG
>NZ_JARJBD010000554.1:0-351 GCF_029269925.1 Rhodococcus sp. T2V | reverse complement strand
AGGATCTGGCAGGACGTCACGTTGACCCTTCCGGCCGGTGAGGTCAGTGCGTTGCTCGGGCCGTCGGGTACGGGTAAGTCGGTGTTCCTGAAGTCGCTGATCGGTCTGCTCCGCCGCTCACGTGCGTGACCCGATCCCTGCAGGCCCGGGACGCGATCTGAAGGAAGACTCCGAGTACGTGCGGCACGGGACCTGCTCGATCTTCTGCTGGGTCGAGCCTCTGGCCGGCTGGCAACCGCAGACCCTCGTGGCCAACGCGGACAGCACCTTTCAGCTCTTCCGCGTCGGCGATGCGGTCTCGAGCCGCAACATCCACGCCGCCATCCTCGACTCCAACCGCCTGTGCATGGC
>NZ_JARJBD010000553.1:0-362 GCF_029269925.1 Rhodococcus sp. T2V | reverse complement strand
GATTCCCCGACACATCCACCCGCAACACCCACGTGTTCACGAAAAACCCCACCAACCCGGACAGGGCCTCGTCGGTACGACCCGCGATCGGCCCACCGATCGCGACATCGCACCCGGCGCGGATTCCCCGACACATCCACCCGCAACACCCACGTGTTCACGAAAAACCCCACCAGCCCGGACAACGCCTCGTCGGTACGACCCGCGATCGGCCCACCGATCGCGACATCGCACCCGGCGCGGGGGGTGTCCCTATGGTTCCCGTCAAGCCGCCGAGGGGAGCGGTGCCCGGTAGAGTTCCTTGTTCTTCAGCATGGCGTAGAGGACGTCGCAGCGGCGTCGGGCGAGGCAGATCAGGGCCG
>NZ_JARJBD010000057.1:0-64736 GCF_029269925.1 Rhodococcus sp. T2V | reverse complement strand
TCACCAACGCCAACCCGACCAGGCGCAGGTCGACGCGTTTTTGTTTCGCCTTGCCGCGCTGCGCGATCGGGGCGGCCTCGTTGCCGGAGTCGATGTAGGTGGCGAAGTTCGTCATGTCCAGCACCAACGCGGTCAGGTCGAGACCGAATTCGGTGACCATCCGCGCCGACAACGCTCCCTCGATCCGGGCCAGATCGTCGCGGTCGAGACGGTCCATCGCCGACCAGAACTTGCGGTGATCGAGGGACCCGGCCGGCAGTGGGCACCACCGCGGTGCGGCGGTGGAATCCCACCAGGACGCGAACGCCGCCTTCGAGCACGGGGCGACGATCCGGTTCAGCGTGGCCAGCGCGATATAGGTGCCCACCGATACCGCCGCATCCGAGCGGCGCGGAGCCACCCCGTCGATCGCCTCGGCCACGCCGAGACGTTCGAGCACCGACCATACCGCGGCGACATCCCCGAACTTCTTGTGTGCACTGCGCACCGGCGCACCCGCTTGCGCGCCGGCGAGTTTGGCCGTCACCTCCTCCGCGCTGCCCAGGTACTGTTGCGAGACGATGCGCGGTTTACCCTCGACCCGGGCGGACTCGACCAGGTAGTAGTACGTCTTCCCTCCCTGCCGTTTCCCCACGATCGAAGCCATATATAGGTAATACACTCTCCGGTCGCGTTTGCCCAGCTCAACACGCACGACGCGACACGAAAACTCGGCTACCTAGGAAACTCACGCTAGGGGAGCTGCTGACGGACTGTGAGAAGGGCAAGCTGCAGCTGCCCGACTTCCAGCGAAGCTGGGTCTGGGACGAGGAACGCATCCGGAGTCTCATCGCCTCGGTGTCCAGGGCCTTCCCGGTCGGTGCCCTGATGACCTTGGAGACGGGAGGGGGTGTCGAGTTCAAGCCGCGACCCGTGGAAGGTGCGCCACTTATAGCGGCGGAGCAGACGCCGTCGGCCCTCCTGCTCGATGGCCAGCAGCGCATGACGTCGTTGTACCAAGTGACACTGCGCAAGCAGGTGGTCGAGACCGTGACGCCCAAGAAGCGCCCGGTGAAGCGCTGGTTCTACATCGACATCGAGAAGGCTCTCGACCCCTTCGTCGATAGGGAAGACGCGATCTTCGGTGTACCCGAAGACCGGGTTATCAGGAGCGATTTCGGACGCAAGACGGAGCTCGACCTTTCGACCAGAATGGGCGAGTTCGAGAACCTGATGTTTCCGGTGTCTATGGTGTTCGACTTCCCTGAATGGCAGAAGGAGTGCGTCAGTCACTTCATGTCGTCCGATCCGAATAGCTTCCAGGAGAAATGGACTCTTCTTAACACCTTTCAGGAGCAGATCGTCGAGAACTTCACCAGCTACCACGTGCCGGTGATCGCCCTCGACAAGGACACCTCGAAGGAAGCCGTCTGCGTCGTATTCGAGAAGGTGAACACCGGCGGCAAGGCGCTCGACGCATTTGAACTGATCACCGCCATGTATGCCGCCGAAGGTTACGAACTTCGGAAGGACTGGTTCGGTGAAGGTACGACCGTAGGTCGGCAGGCACGCTTGGCGCGGACGCACCGTCTCGCTGACGCGAAGTCTGGAATTCTTTCCGAGGTGTCAAACACTGATTTCCTACACGTCGTCTCGCTATTTCACACGCGTGAGAAGCGCCGTGATGCCGCGGCTGCGGGGAAGACAGGCAAGGAGCTGCCCCAGGTAATTGGTAATCGTCAGGCGCTTCTCAATTTGCCACTCTCTGCGTATGTGAAGTACCAAGACCAGGTCGAACAGGGATTCGTCGCGGCCGCGAAGTTCCTTCATCGTCTCCACATCTATCGCATCTTCGACCTCCCATATCAGACCCAGATAATCCCCCTCGCGGCGATCTTGGCGGACATTGGCGACGACATTGACCATGTCACGAATTACGCGAAGCTTGTCGAATGGTATTGGAACGGAGTGTTTGGCGAGCTGTACGGCTCCACGACGGAGAACCGAATTGCCAAGGACTTTATCGAGGTTCCTGAGTGGATGCGGGGAGGTCCGGAGCCAACGACCGTGCTCGATGCATCCTTCCGCGCGGAGCGACTGAAGACCATGCGGATGCGCTTGTCTGCGGCGTACAAGGGAGTAAATGCGCTGCTGATGTTGAAGGGCGCAAAAGACTTCCGATCAGGGCAGGAGTTCGACCACACGGTGTTCTTCGGCGAGAACGTGGACATCCACCACATTTTCCCAAAGAAGTGGTGTGAAACGAACGGGATCCAGCGTTCCGTGTATGACTCGATCATCAACAAGACCCCGCTGTCTTTCAGGACCAACAGGATCATTGGCGGAGAAGCTCCATCGCTTTACCTGGCAGGTCTCGAACGAGGCAAGGGGAATGCGCCGGTCATCGCCGCCGAGACTCTGGATGGGTATCTCTCGAGCCACCTGATCAATCCGAATCTGCTTCGGTCAGACGAATTCGAAGCGTTCATGGCTGACCGGCAGCGGCAGCTTGTGTCCCTCATCGAGAAGGCGACTGGTAAGTCGATACCTGTCGATGACGTGGTCAGTGACGAAATCTCACGCGCTGACCTCGACGCCGAATTCGAAGCCGAGTTCGGGCCGGATGACGACGAGTCGGTCAGCGATGGCGAAGAGGCGCGTCTAACTCTGTCTACCAGCTGAGCGTTTCACCCGGTTGGAAGTTGCGACAAGTGCATCGCAGCGGGTGCGGTCGCACCAAAACGACCCAGCGAGACAGGTGCCCAGTTGGTTTCACCATCTCGCTGGGGTCGTTCGGGGCGTGATGAACCCGGCGCCCTACGGAGTTGTCAGATGTTGACGCCGTAGTCGCGTGCAATGCCGGCGAGCCCGGAAGCGTAACCCTGGCCGATTGCACGGAACTTCCATTCGCCGTTATGGCGGTACACCTCGCCGAAGAGCATGGCCGTTTCGCTGGACGCGTCTTCAGTGAGGTCGTAACGGGCAAGTTCTATACCGGTGGTGCTGTCGACTACGCGGATGAAGGCGTTGGTGACCTGTCCGAAGGACTGGCCGCGGGTGTCGGCGTCGTGGATCGAGACAGGGAAGAAGATGTTTGTGATATTCGGGGGAACGGCAGAGAGATCGACGTTGATCGATTCGTCGTCGCCGTCTCCCTCGCCGGTGAGGTTGTCACCGGTGTGCTCGATCGAACCGTCGGGGGAGCGGAGGTTGTTGTAGAAGACGAAGTGAAGATCGGACAGCACCTTACGGTCTTGGCCCGTGGCGAGCGCGCTCGCGTCGAGGTCGAAGGGTGCGCCGGTGGTGCTGCGGGCATCCCAACCGAGACCGACAGATACCGTCGTCAGGTTCGGTGCCGCCTTCGACAGGGAAACATTTCCGCCTTTGGCCAGGGTCACGCCCATGGTGAGTCCTTTCGAGACTGCGGACGCCGACTCTATCGGCGTCCCGGTGTTCGCTTTTCGCCCTCACAATAGCCACGTCATCCGACGTTGTCGGTCGAAGTGAATGCGCTGAGCCGGAGGCGCGGCTCGATCGGCGGCCAGTGGACCAGGATCGTGGTGCGTAATGACGCGTCCGGTAACGGACTCCGCTGTCGGTCCGACTACCAAATGAGAGGGCCACGACACATGCGTGAGCGGGAGGGGGATGCAGTGCTGCGGTACGACGGCATCAACGGCCAGATCCTTGTCGACCACCCGTATATATGGATTACCCGCGAGGGGCTGGTCGCGGATGCAGGCTTTCCGTTTCCCACGCACCCGCGACGAGCGCTGCTGTCCGCTGTGCAGAGGTGCCGCTTCGTTCCAGCATCGAAGGACAGACCAGGCTTTGTGCACATACTCGTGCAAGGTGCTGGAACGCCTGACCACGGAACCGTCGCGCATCCCGATGTCGTATTGTTCGACGTCTCCGACACGGCAGCGATGCGCGAGCTCACCAACGGCCTGGCGCATTACTGCGAGGTAGTAGTCCACGAGGAGGAGTCATCGCACGACTCGGCTGACAAGTTCCTGACCGCGCTCGATGCACTTGAAGGGCTCGCGTCGGTCGACGAAATCATCATGAATGCGGGCCTGCTTGACGAGTCCCAACTGCACGGCGATACGTTCAGCCAACTCGCTGACGAGCTGGACACACTCGACGACGACTCACGAATGACGTGGGGTTGGGTGGGTGACGGATGGTTCGTAGCCGGCGGACATGTCTCGATGCCCGAGGGAGATCGCGAAGACAGACTGCGCGACCTCGCACGGTTGGCAACCAACCTCCGCGGAGATTCAGGCACCAAACAGCTGGCCGCTGCGGTTGCAGGCACTTCCTTAGCTGCCCTCTCTACGATGCGCCTGGCGCAGCTCTGGGAGATCATTGCTCCAGACGTGCAGGAGACGCCACCTGTCCTGGAGGCATTACCACTGGCGCGCCCAAAGCCGCTTGTCACGTCTGTGCCGCCGCTGGCCCCGGACGCCGCGCCGCCCCGAAACGTGAAACCGGCGCCGAAGCCGGTCTCGAAGGCGAAATCGGCGCCGACTGCTCCCGCGTCCTCAACAGTGCAGGACCCCGTCGGATCCGCCGCGGTCGGACGTAGATGGCGGGTGTACCTCGACTGTGCGGGATTTCGCACGCTCGCAGTGTGCGACCCGGCGTCAGGAGAAACCAACATCACCAAGGGTGAGCTGAAGGGGCGCCGCTTTCCGGATCCGTCGTCGGCCGCGGCCGCGGTGATCAATCGGCACGATCCCGGCGAAGCAGGCGACCCTGATGGTTGGGAGCTGTGGATTCTCCACGACAGGTCCGGGCCGTCCACTCGGCTCGAAGCGTCAGGGTGAGATTCCGGCCGAGTGCGCACCGGTCGGACACGTCCATACTGCGTTTCCGGGTGTTCAGCAATCAGGCCCATCGAAGCAGGCCGGCACCGCAGACTTGGGCATCGACTGGTTCCTGAAGGCTGTCCGCGCGAAGGGCGCGCATGGCGAAATCGTGACGACGTCAAGACGTACAGCTGTGCGGATCATTCGCCCGGGTGCTTCGCCCCTGATCGTCAGAGTCAAGACGCGCACCGCGGGCACCTGGCAGGCGCAGAAGAGCGACGAAAGCCCGGCGAACGACGACACCGGCGCGGACTTCTGGGCATTCGTCGATCTGTCGACATCGTCCAAGTCGATCTACATTCTCGCCGCGAAAGACGTAGCAGACGGCATCAGGCGAGCGACCGATGCATGGGTGGCACGCGATCCTCGTCGCGAGCGGAAAGGGCATCACGCGATCGAACTCGACCGGGTGGCTCACGGAAGGAATCGCTGGGACCTTCTAGGACTTCCACGGTAGGACTCGTGTCATTCACGTAGCGGATACCGCGGATGGAATTGAGGACTCCGTTGCGCGCGTGTCTTTCCTGGTCACTACCCTGTTACACGGTACGGGTGCGCAGTAGGCGCACAGGCACGAAGGGGGCGATTCGGTGGAGGTTCGGGAAGACGACCCCCAGCTCAAAGACCGGGTTCAGCGGCTCATGCAGTTCCTACAGGAACTGGTGAAGGCGCGGACCAAACCGGTCCGAAACCTCCGCCTCCACGACGACATCATCTGGTTGAACGAGAGTCGTCTCTCGGTGTCGGTGGATTTCGAGGTTACCGCGGGTGAAGTAGTTATTCGTTCGCGGCGGGTGGCGTTGGAGGAGCCGCCCGAAGTACCTCGGAACCTTCGCGAGTGGATCCAGGGCGATCCCAGAGACTCGAGTGCCTCGTTGGCACTTGTACCCAACGCACCGGCCGTCGAGGGCGAATTCACGCGGTGGCTGTCCGAGTGGCGAATGTGGGCACAGCTCGACCAGGAGCGACGGCCGTATTGGGAGCTCTACCGGGCGCTGCAGCACGCCTTGCAGGAGGTGGTGTCGCGCCCCGAGTCCGTCGAGCTGGTTCTGGCTTCCGGGCTGTTGGAGCTGTCGGCAAAGGTCGCCGGCGAAGACATCCGCACGCATATTGTTACGCAGCCAGTTTCCGTAGAACGCGACGAAACCACCGGGGACCTACTGGTACGACTCAACGCCGACACTGCGCCGAGGCTCGAGGACACACAGCTGCTGACCGGTCTCGACGTGTTCGACGTATCGGGTTCACGCGCTCTCCAGGAGCGGTTGCACGAAGCGACGTCCCCCGTCGACGAGAACATCCTCGTTTTCCTCAAGGAATGGGCCGCGCGTGCGCTCACCACGAACATGGAGGTCGAAGAGAACGGGACGGACTCGCCCTCCGGTCGCGTCCTCACTCCGTCACCAGCACTGGTACTGCGTAAGCGAGGCGCATTCGCGCTGGTCGAGTACTACGAGACGATGATCGCTGCTGCGGAGCGCAACGACAGCACCGTTCCGCTGGGACTTGCGCAGTTGGTGACGGCCATCGAGCCGAATGAGCGAGTCGCGTGGCTCGAGCGGACAGGCTCCGCGCCGTCAGCAGCTCTCGCTGAAGATCCGTTGTTTCCCTTGCCCGCCAACCGTGAACAGAGCGAGATCATCGAACGACTCGCGGACGATAGCGGCGTCGTAGTGGAAGGTCCACCCGGAACAGGCAAGACCCACACCATCGCCAACCTCGTCTCAGCGTTGCTCGCGAAAGGGCAGCGTGTCCTCGTCACCAGTGAGAAGTCGCAGGCGCTCCGGGTACTGCGAGATAAGTTGCCGGAGGAGATGCAGGAGCTATGTGTCTCCATCACGGATATCGGACGGGGTGGCTCCGATGAGCTCAACAAGAGCGTTGCCGAGATAGCTACCCGGAAAGCATCATTCAGTAAGAACGATGCCGAGTCTCGGATCGCCGATCTCACCGACAAACGTCGTCAGGCACTGAGTCGCCGCGCGAAGATTACCGAAGACATCCGAGCCTTGCGTGAGTCCGAAACGTTCCAGCACCCGGAAGTGTCACCGGGGTACTCGGGGACTGCCGCAGCAATCGTTCGAGAGGTCACGAACCAGGCGGAGCTGTTCGACTGGCTCCCAGGTCCGGTCAACGCGGACACACCCCCGCTCACCGGTGACCAGTTCCGAACCCTGATCGCACTAACCCTCCGATCGAGCCCAACCCGCGCGGGGCGGCTCGACCAGTCCTTGCCCACCGTCGACCACCTTCTTCCCCCACTACCCGAGCTGCAGCAGCTGTGCACGCGGGCGTCCATCCGGCCCGCAGACATCAATCCTGGCGCCGCGCAGGTTCTTCAGTTGCTCGGCGGGGCACCGGCAGCGACGTTGATGGATGTGCAACACCGGTGCGAGCGGCTCCAGGCCAAGGTTGCCGAAGTGCGAGCCTTCGAGCCGGCGTTTAAGAACGCGGCCGAGGGTGTGCTGTCGGGTCACACCTCACATCTGTGGTCGAGGACCGCGGAGGTCCCTGCCCTGCTCGACATGGCCAAGCGCGCCGACGCCTTCGTCGGCCCGCGACTCGTCGACACTCCGTTGGTCGGTCGTCGCGCCCTGAATGCCTACG
The DNA here is from genome assembly GCF_029269925.1 of Rhodococcus sp. T2V. Taxonomy (NCBI): domain Bacteria; kingdom Bacillati; phylum Actinomycetota; class Actinomycetes; order Mycobacteriales; family Nocardiaceae; genus Rhodococcus; species Rhodococcus sp. T2V. The sequence goes on along the minus strand of NZ_JARJBD010000057.1, from coordinate 57,279 downwards.
GCGCGTTGGCCGTCGCAATGGAAAAGGGTGTGGAGTGGCGAGCACGTTTCCGCAAGAGTGACGAACAGAAGACCGTCGAGGAGCTCGGTGCGCTCGCCACCGTGGACGGCGAAGACGCCGCCACCGCAGAATCGGCGCGCACAGTCACTGAACACCTTCGGGCGCTCGACTGCGTGCAGAGTGCAGCAACACTCCTCGGGGACCTCGGCATCGTCGTCCACGTCAACGGTTCACGCACCGTCCAGATCAATGAACTCCACCGGACGGTCGTGCAGATCGGGCACGTCAATGCGCTTGCCGCGGAGGCAAACGGTCTGGTCGAGGTGTTGCAGGGAATCAGTCCCGCTGCACCTCGGATCCGAAGCGTCTCGGATGCGCAAGCACTCGCAGCCTCGGCCGGCGCTGTCGCGGCGACTCAGGACGCCGACGCGGCCCGCAACCGAATGAGTCAACTCAGTGCCGAGGTGTCGGCGGTGTTCGGCGGGACACTCGCGCCCGAGTGCATCGACTTGATCGAAGGGCTGGGCTCGGCCGACTGCGACGAAATCACCCGTGCATTGTCCGATCTCGCTGGGGCTCGACAGGAGCAAGAAGAAGAGCGATACCTGAACACCCTGCGTCGGCAGGTCGAGGCAAGCGCTCCCGCACTGGCGACACTGATCGCCGAAACCGCGAATGTGGAGAGCTGGTCGACGCGCCTCGACGGTCTCGAGCAGGCGTGGGCCTGGCGTCGCGCTCACACATGGGTGCAGCGTCAGCACGAGCTGGGTCGAGACAAGCAGCAGGAATCGGACCTGGCGACGGCCGAAGCTGATATCGCCCAGCTGACCGCGCGGCTGGCGGCGGAACGTGCCTGGTTGGGTTGTCTTCATCGGATGACGGCAACCGAAGTGCAGGCCCTGCAGGCGTACCGGGGGCACGTGTCGGCTATCGGCAAGGGCACCGGCAAGTATGCCGAGACCTATCGCGCTTCGGCTCGTGAGGCGATGCAGATTGCGCAGCGTGCGGTGCCCGCATGGGTGATGCCGCTCCAGCAGGTACTTGCGTCGATTCCGCCGGAACCTAACACCTTCGACGTCGTGATCGTCGATGAAGCCAGCCAGGCCGACATCAGCAGTTTGTTCCTGCTGTGGCTTGCACCGCGAGTGATCGTTGTCGGCGACGACAAGCAGTGCGCTCCCAGCGAGGTATCGTCCGGTGCGCTGGACGGAATCTTCGACCGCCTCGACATGTATCTGCACGACGTGCCGGGCTACCTCCGCAACAGCTTCACCCCCCGCGACAGTCTGTTCTCGCTGCTACGGACCAGGTTTGGTCAGGTGATCCGGCTGCGCGAGCATTTCCGCTGTATGCCCGAGATCATCAATTGGTCCAGCAACCAGTTCTACCGCGACGCGCCGCTGGTGCCCGTACGCCAGTTCGGCGCAGACCGGTTGCCGCCGCTGCGCACGACCTATGTGGAGGGCGGGGTCGTTTCCGGGAGAAACGCCACACTGTCGAACAGGCCCGAAGCACTCGCCATCGTCGATGCGATCGAGGCATGCCTGTCCGACAAGGCATACGACGGCAAGACCTTTGGTGTCGTGGTGCTTCAGGGGCAGTCGCAGGTGGACGTCATCCAGAACGAGCTTCTGAAGCGCCTGGACATCGAGGTGTGGGACGAGCGGCGGCTCCGTATCGGAACACCACCCGACTTCCAGGGCGACGAGCGGCACGTCATCTTCCTCTCGATGGTGGTTGCACCCGAACAGCAAATTTCGGCGATGACGAAGAACGACTACCAACGCCGGTACAACGTGGCCGCCTCACGTGCGCAGGACCAGCTGTGGCTGTTCCATTCGAGGACGGCAGATTCGTTGCGCTCGACCGACCTACGGCATTCGTTGCTGACCTACATGCAGTCGACCTCGCCGGCACCGGCAAATCCGATGCCTGAGGGGGTAACGCGAGACGAGCGCCACCGAGACTTCGACAGCCTCTTCGAACAGCGCATCTACCTCGAACTCGTGGCACGCGGATATCACGTGAACCCACAGGTGGAGGTGAATAATCGCCGCATCGATCTGGTGGTCACCGGTGCCGCCGGTCGGCTAGCGGTCGAGTGTGACGGCGACGCCTTCCACACTTCACCGGAACAGGTGCGCGCCGACATGGAGCGCGAACGAGAACTTCAGCGTTGCGGTTGGGAGTTCTGGAGGATCCGCGAGTCGGAGTACTACTTGGATCCCGTCGGTTCGCTGAGCGGGCTGTGGGCTCAGCTCGACAAGCGAGGAATCTCGCCTGGGTCGGTCTCTACCGCGGAGCCTGCCTCGACCTCGACGTGGACGCCACCGGTACTGCCCGACGACGAGTCACTCGCCGAGGACGTGGCTGAGGCGGAGCTGGCGAACGTGCTCCCCTCGGAGTCACTGCCCATCCCGTTGCCAGCTGAGCCGACGGTGGACGTCGATCTGGTCGAGCGGGTGGTGCCCCTGTCCGAGCCGGCGGTGACGACGCCGAAACCGGCAGTGACCGCGCCACCGGCGCCGATTGTCGCCGAAGTGGACGCGCCGGCACTTGAGGTACTTCACGAACCACAATCGGCGGATTCGAGTTCTGCATGGGAAGTGATGCCCGAGAGCGCAATTCCACGGCCTGACGACTATCTCTTCGATCGGCTACTCGCCGCAGCGAAGTCCGGTCCGGTGTCGACCGTCGAGCTCGCTGAGCTGTGGCGACTCGACCGTGTACAGATCTGGTCGGCACTCCGAAAGCTGGCGCATAAGAACCTCATGGACAAGGTGGGGCGTAAGCCGGACATCCGCTACGCACTCGCCGAACCGCTGGAGACGGAAGCCGACACACCCGTCGAACCTTCCCGTTCGCGTCCCGAGCCCGGTCCCCAGGAGTTCTCGCCGCGTCTGCTGCGCACCCTCATCGTCGCCGAGGTGAAGAAGGGGCCGGTGACTCGGACCGATTTACACCGACGACTGCCGGCTGACGACGTGTTGATGCGGGAGACACTGGACGCGTTGGTGTCCGAGGAAACACTCGCCATCGCCCAAGGGAAGTACGTCCTTTCCGAGGACCGCATGGCGCCCGGCGCGGTGGGGGCGGGCCTGCCTTCGGCGAAACGTGCTTCTGCAAAGAGTGTGCTCACCGCAGCCGCGTGGACGAGCCCGGTGACGATGGAACGCGGCTGTCGCCTCACTCGGCTCCCGGACGGCGAGCTCTCGGCCATTCTTGCCGAGCTGGAGCGGGAAGGCTTGCTGCGTAAGCGTGCCGGTGCCGACGGTCCGGAATGGGCCAGGCCGTGACGGCGTTCACGGTTGCCGCCGAACGCCTCGAGCTGCGCGAGTGGCAGCAGGAAGCGCTCGATGCGTGGAATGCGGCGGGTCGCCGTGCGGTGGTCGAAGCGGTGACCGGCACGGGTAAAACCACGCTCGGTATTGTCGCCGCCGCAGAGGCGCTATCTCGCGGACTGTCGGTGCTGGTGGTTGTTCCCGGCATAGACCTCCTCGACCAGTGGCATCGAGCAATTCAAAAGGCGTTGCCAGACCGTCGCGTCGGTCGTCGTGGTGCCGGGTCGTCGGACAGTTTTGCGAACAGCGACATCCTCGTGAGCACTGTGCAATCCGCGATCCAGCACAGTGCGCCGGCCCCGACTCGTCCGGCATTGTTGGTCGCGGACGAGGTGCACCGGTACGGCGCCCTGACTTTCTCACGTCTACTTACCGATGAGTTCACCGAACGGTTGGGACTCACCGCCACATTCGAACGCACCGATGACGGCGTCGAACAACATCTTCTGCCCTACTTCGAGGCTGTCATCTCGGGATGCGACTACGACCGAGGGCACCGCGATGGCATTCTCGCCCCGGTCCGGGTGATGTTGGTTGCCGTACCGTTCTCGGCTGCGGAACAGGGTGCCTACTCCGAGCTCGACGAAACGGCGAAGCGTGAGCGCGGCAACCTGATCCACAAGTACGGCTGCACGGGGGAGCCTTTCGGCGAATTCATGCGCGAGGTACAGCAACTCAGCGAAGGCAGCGGCGATCGTGCGACGTGGGCGGCCAGGAATTACCTACGTGCGTTCTCGCAGCGGCGTGCACTACTCGCGGCAGCAACAGGAAAACTCGAGACCGTTCGAGAGCTCGGGGGAGTGCTGGCACAGACCGGACGTAGCATCCTGTTCTCCGAGACCAAGGAATCGTCGCGTGCGGCTGTGGAGGTGCTTCTCGAGGAAGGCGTTCTCGCGGCGCCGTATACGAGTGACCTGTCCCGAACCGACCGCACCACGCTACTGGGTGCGTTCAAGAGCGGGGCAATGAAGGCCTTGGTTGCCCCAAAGGTGTTGGACGAAGGTGTCGACGTTCCGGAAGCTGATGTGGGCGTCATCCTCGCCAGCAGCAAGAGTCGGCGGCAGATGATCCAGCGGATGGGTCGCATCATTCGTCCGAAGCAGGATGGCCGACACGCGTCCTTCCTCGTACTGTTCGCCAAGGGGAGTGCGGAGGACCCGGAATTGGGTGCTCACGGCACGTTTCTCGAACAGCTGACGGGTATCGCGTCCGAGCTGATCACCGTCGATGCGGATCAGGCGGCGGACGTTCTTCGTGATTGGCTCGGTGGGGTCGAGTCGCTCGACGGCTTACCGGCGGATTCGGCCGACGACGTTTATCGGGAAACTGCCGAGCGACTGGTGGGAGAGACAGACTCTGTGGAGTCCGCGGCGGTCACTCTCGGTTCTGCCGGCTCTGAGCTGCGGGCTGTCCTGAACCGAGTCGCGGAGAACCCACGTGCCGACGACCTCGACATTGTGTTGACAGGATTGTCGGTGCTCGAACCTGACCAAGTTGGTGTCGTGATCTTGCGGTTCGGGCTAGGTGGTCACCCGCCGATGAGTCGGACGGAGGTAGCCGCGACGCTCGCGCTGACGGCGGTCGACGTCGGCCGGATCGAGTTCGCCGCGCTGAGTCGGCTCGAGAAGCCCGACGTTGCCGACGTGCTGGCGAACCTGCTGTAGCCGCGGTGCCAGTCCGTGTCGGATCCACACGCTAGTTTGTGCATTGTTGAAAGTTGCAGCAGGGAAGGGCCGTCATGACGCACGTGGTCGCGACCATCAACCTCAAGGGTGGGGTGGGGAAGACTACGACTACGGCTGCCCTCGGCGAGATGCTGTCCGGTGAGTTCGGGCAACGGGTATTGCTCATCGACCTCGACCCCCAGACCAACCTGACGATGATGATGATTGGGGAGAGTTGCTGGGGTGAGCTCGACTCACAGAGCCTCACCTTGGCGGCGTTGTTCGAGCGGGCGATGTCAGCTGGCGGCAGCGCCTTCGAGTTCGACGTATCGAGCATCATCCAGCATTCTGTGTCGCCGTTGCGCAAGGTGCGGACGGTGGATCTCCTTCCGTCTTCGCTGAAAATGATTGGTCTGCACGAAAGGGTCGCGGGAGCAGGGTTCGCGTCGGGTGACGCGACGGGCATCCTCCTGCGCGCCTTGAAGCCCGTCATCGATCAGTACGACTACGTGCTGGTCGACTGCCCACCGAACCTCGAGACCATCACGCTGAACGGTCTACGTTGCGCGGATGCGTACATCATTCCCACCATTCCCGATGTGATGTCGACCTACGGGATCGGTCCGGTTCAGAAACGGATCGCGCAATTCGGTGAGCGTTGGGGACGGCCAATCGTGGAGTTGGGTGTAGTGATCACCAAGTACCGGAAGGCGTCGACGGTCCACCGAAACACGGTTGATGACCTGAACCGGAGAAGGGACATCACGATGGTGTTCCCATCCCTGATCCCGGAGGCGAATCAGATTGCGGCGGCTGCAGAGTATGCGGACTTCGGCACTCTCCGACAGAAGTACGGAGCGGACGGTCAGTTCATCGCACTGCGGGATCTGGCACAGGATTTCATGGCTACGGCAAAGGTGAGGTTGGGATGGGCGTAGAAGTGACAGGCGGGAGAGACCTGACGGTCGACGAGCTGCGACTGCGGCGGGTTACTTCCGATGCGGAGACGTCGTTGGTGACGCTCGGCAAGGCCAATCCTGAGGTGGCGGTGGCCCTGGCTCGAATGGTCCGGGCGGTCGCAGACGAAGCAAAGCGTACGCCACGGTTTGCGAAGGCGCTGGGTGAGGCACTCACCGTGGGTGGCATTCACGCGACCCCAGCCCCACCCCAGCCTGCCGCCCCGCGTAACACGACTACTACGCGGTCCAAGGGTGTCCTTGATCCGTTCGCTGTGTTTGAGGTATCCGGCGAAGCCGGCCTGCGGGCACGATTGAAGACGCTGAACGCGGAGCAATTGAAGGACATCGTCACCGAGCACTCTATGAACTATGACAAAGCCGCGATGCGTTGGAAGACACCGCCGCGCTTGATCGATCGGATAGTGGAGCGGGTGCAGGCCCGCGCCACCAAGGGCGATGTGCTGCGGTAAGCATGGTGACAGTCGATCGGTACGACGGCTTTGACGGGCAGGTAGTTCTGCACGACGGGTACGTCTGGATAACACGGGAAGATCTCGCGCCGTCAGTGGCGTTGTCATTTGCCACTGCGCCGCGGCGATTGCCAATTTCGGAGATCGGTGAAGTACGGCTCGCGGTCGGAACAACTTCCGAGTTTGGAATCGTCCGCATCATCGAGCGAAGTTTCGACCGCGAAGTGTGGTCGGACAGGCGAGTCGAGATCGGTCATCCCGACGCCGTGCGTTACTACGCCCGCTCGAATCGAGCGTTCGAGCAGCTGGCTCGTTCGCTCAGGGAACTCGACGTCACTGTCGTGGTTCGGGCTTCTCATGTCGAGCCCGTCATCGAAGGACTCGATGGATTCTCCGTCGAGCCGGCGTGTCGTCCTCCGACGCCACAGTCGCCCAAGCTCGCGCCACCCCCGCAACCACGGCCGCAACAGAAGCGTCCTGCGAAAAAGAAGAGTGCCGCACAGCCCAAGCGACCTTCGAAGAAGGCGGGTCCGCGTCCAAAACCGGGTGTCGTCGACAACGCGAGCAACAGCAAGACTGCCCTTCCTCCCGAATTGGACGACAGCGGTCCAGGTGCAGAGGCGGCCACTGATGTCGATGAGTATGAGACTGTCGACTCGATTCGCGCGTATTTGAAGTCGATCAAGAAGCGCTCCCTACTCGGGTCGGGAGACGAATCCGAGCTCGCGCAGCGGATCGAGGCCGGGCTATATGCGGCTTATCTCCTGGAGGAGGCCGAGGAAGCCGGCGAAAAGTTGCCCGACCAGCGACATCGCGACCTGCATCGGATGCGTCGTGGTGGACAGCGTGCCAAGAGGCGGTTCCTCGAGGCGAACTTGCGGTTGGTCGTATCGATCGCTCGTCGGTACCAGGGCAGGGGGCTCGAGCTTCTCGATCTCGTTCAAGAAGGCAACCTTGGATTGATCAGGGCCGTCGAGAAGTTCGACTACAAGACCGGATTCAAGTTCTCGACCTACGCGACGTGGTGGATTCGGCAGGCGATCACTCGTGCCTTGGCCGACCAGTCCAGGGTCATTCGAATTCCGGTGCACATGGTCGAGCAGATCGACCAGCTGGGCAAGGAGCGTACGCGCCTGACGAAGGAGACCGGGCGGGAGCCGACGCCGAGCGAGCTCGCGACTGCGCTGGACACCACAATTGAACACATCGGTGATCTGGAAAAGTACAACCAACGGGTGCTGAGTCTCGATGTGCTCACCGACAATGCAGAACACGACGGGCTAGATTTCGAGGACGACCTGGCCGTAGTTGCCGAGGAAGTCGCTGAGCGGAGACGTTTCTACGAAACGCTGGAATCGGTGCTCTCGCCGCTGTCTGAGCGTGACGCCCAAGTCATCCGGCTCCGGTACGGGCTGACGGGATCGGATCCGTATACCCTCGATGAAATCGGAAAGATCTACGGCGTTACGCGAGAGAGAATCCGACAGATCGAGTCCAAGTTGTTGAAAGCAATGAAAGAGGAGCCAGTCGCAAACATCCTGCGACCCTTCTACGACTTAATTTGAATAGCGGCGGGAAAGCTGAATATGTGGAGGAACAGTTGATTGCGGATATTTCTCAGGGTGCCGACGTCGTACCGGATTTTGATACGCGTCTGCGTAGCGAAGCGATGAGATTTCTGGCAGTCCGCACAAATGACGGTCTCGATTCGATCAGTAGACAGGAACTGCTCGACTTCTCCATCGACGGCGAGATGTTTCGTTTGATGGATCCCACTCGCGGAATTCGAAAGCCACGTCAGCTCACCTCCGCATTGTCGATCAGCACCACCTACCGTCGCGCTGGTGAAGAACGACCCTACGAGGATACGGTCGGTGCAGATGGGCTCCTTCGCTACAAGTGGTCGGGGAAGGATCCCGAGAACATGGACAACCGGGGTCTTCGTGCCGCGATGGAGCTGAAGGTCCCGCTCATCTGGTTCTATGGCGTGGGTCCGAGCCGCTTTCAGGCGATCTACCCTGTATTCATCGTCGCTGAAGAAGCTGAGCAGCACCAATTTGTAGTCGCAACCGAAGTGGCGCGTGACTTGCACCGGACAGAATCGCCGGTGGAGGAGCATCTCCGCCGCTACATCGTGGCGGAGACAAAGCGGCGATTGCATCAGCCCGTCTTCCGGTCCACTGTGATGCGCGCGTACGACACCCGTTGTGCGGTGTGCGCGCTCGGGCATAGCCAGCTGCTCGACGCGGCGCACATCGTCCCGGACTCCGACGATGCGGGCATTGCTTCTGTCCGAAATGGGCTGGCGATGTGCAAGATTCATCATGCGGCTTTCGACGCGCACATTCTGGGTATCCGACCTGACCTCGTGGTCGAAATTCGACAGGACCTGCTCATCGAGATCGACGGACCGATGCTCGAATATGGTTTGAAAGAACGACACCGTCAGAAGCTCATGGTCATTCCATCTGTGCGGGCTGAGCGGCCAGATCGGGAACTACTCGAGGCGAGCTACGAAAAGTTCCGATCGGCGGGGTAGTCGCTGGATCAGCGGCGCCACCTACCGCGAATGGAGGCTTCTGCGTCCGATTTGCGGCCGGGCTCATAGAACAAAAGGGGATGCTGTTTGGTTCGAGGTCGAGACAGTATCCGTTTCCGCGGCCAGGCTGGATACGTAGTGCTACTGATGTTGCGAAATGATTGCCCAATCGCAGCTCTCCCAATGGCGGCGCAGAGCGTCGCGATCCGGGTGATGGCTGGGGTTCGAGGGCATTCTCAAAGGCTTGCCCTCGTAACCGCCGTACTCCGTGTTAACTAAGTCCGGTCCGACCCGTATGCACAAATTCTGGTCGATGGTCATGCGTTGGAGATCGAACAGCGTGTGAATATCGGCGCGAAGTAGCAAGCCGTTGGTCACGTGATTTGTGTGGACACCGTAGTAGCGGTCGATGTGTGCCGCCTCCAATACGGCGAGTACCGTTGATCCAGTAACTGCACAGGTCCTGTCGTAAGAATTGATCAAAGAGTTGCGAAATTGGCCCTGCCCTTGACGTACTGCGATGTGTCTCTGCGCACGTTTGCGGAGATCGTCACCGGGCGCATAGGTAGTGAGTCCGTCCGGAAGGGCCTGATCGATAATGGGCTCCTTCCCGAACAGCGCGCGTAAGTATGCTCGTCCTACCGGGTCCTTCACCTCAATGCGACCATTGCTCGCCGGGACGGTGATTCCGGTAGCCGCGGCCATCTCCTTCCATGGTGGCTGTCGCACCGGTGCGGAGCTCTGCGCCTCCAACTTGAAGCGCCACCGGTATCGTCCGGTGGCCACATCGTGCCAATGTGCAGGCGGATGCGACGAGTTCAACTCAAACGTTGCAGAGGTTGCTCGAGCCCATCCGATGAGACCCGTACCGGCCATCCAAAAGAAGACATCGTCAGCCGGCTCGATCCTGGTGCGTGGCCGTGTATCCCAAAATCCGTCCTTCTTCGCCATTTCCCAGTGATCGGGATAGTCCTTCGATATGACCAGTACCCATGCCGTCAACGCTCGTGCGCCTATCCGGTATCGCACCGGGTGGAGGCATGTCCTGAAGCGGAAGCCTGTCGGGCCGTGCTCGTGTGTGCAGTGTTCTATTCGGTAATGCTGTGACTCAGTTGGTCTCGCTCACCAACGCGTGGAGAGCGTCTCGTGTCTCCTCGTCTGTTGAGTAGATGACCGTGCCCACCATCCCGCGAGTGAGGAGCACCTTGTAGACGTTGCGTACCAGTTTGTTGAATCGCACATCGTCGACCCTTTTCGTGTTCCGCATGTCGGGGTCGCGATTGGCGGAGCGAACCATTTTGAACTGGCCGTCGCGCCACACGAGATCCGGTCCGAGGATGACGCCATTCCAGTCGTACTCGAATCCCTGCGCGGTGTAGACGCAACCGACCTGATCGAATCCGCCGTCCTCGGTGGCCCACAACGGTGCTGGGGGTGCGTCTCCGACGCGTCTGTCGCTCTTACTGTTCCAGGGCCGTGACCAATTGCCGATCTGGACATCGGCGGGTAGTGAACCGTCCTTGTTCGCGTCACTCCACGGCCAGCAATAGCCGGCTGTCATTCGGGAGGTGTAGCCGCGCTCCTGCTGCTGTGAGAGGAGAAGTTCCAGTTCCTGCGGTGTATCGACGACGCGAACCGCGAACTGCGGATCGCCTCTCCACGGGTAGGGCCCACCCTCGACAAGCCCGAGGAGGCGCTTGACCCAAAGCACGTACTCCTCACTGCCACCGCAACGGAACTGTTCGCCGAGGTGGACGTGCTGCGTCTCGAGGCCGATCGTCTTGGCGTGACGCTGGATCTGTTCGAGTGAACCCATTTCGCCGGGACGAACCACCTGATGCTCATCCAGGAGAAATACCGGTACGCGTGCGGCGGCGATCAGCTCGTCGATCTGGGGGCGGTCGGTTCGCAGTTCCGCCTTGGTGTACCGGTCAACGGACGTTTCACGGATGCGGTGGGCCTCGTCGAGCACAAGCACGTCGAGCCCATTGCGGTCTGCGGTCATGAACTGGTTGAAGTACTTGAACATCTTCTGCACTCGAGGGGCGCGTGCGCCGGCCACCTTGCGGAGAGTCTGCGTGAATGATCGGGACCCGGTTGCGTGCAGGACCGTTCTGCCACGTCGAGCGAGCTCACCCACGAGTGACAGCGCGATCACACTCTTGCCGCTTCCCGGCCCTCCTGTGACCACGATGATGCGTTTTCCGTCGTTGGCCCGCGCCTGCTCGACGGCATGCAAGACCAGGTCGACCGCGAGCTGTTGCTCGCCCAGCAAGTGGAACTGTGGTCGGTCGCGGACTTCGGCGGCCGCAACTTTGAGGAGCTGTTGGGAGGGAGCAACGGCGGAGCGGATCAGGGTGTCGCCCGCCGTGTGGCCCGTCGTCGCGGACAAACGCGTCTGGAGAAACGTAAGCATGTCGCCCCGGTCCGCTGCGGTGAAGAGCCGCGCGGTGGTGGTTGCAGGAAAGGCTCGCAGATCCGCAACGGCACCCGGATCTGTGGCGTTGTGGAGGTACGCGATTCCTGCGAGCGCGTCGGGCTGGTCGGCGAGGGTTCTCGCGAAGTCAGCGAGGTACTCACAGTAGGCCTTGACTTGCGCAACAGGGTGCAGCTTCGGCCCGCCAGGCATGCCTGGTACTTCGACGAGTTCCGCGCTGTTCTCGTAACGATGGGCTGTGGACCATTGTTTGAGTTCGACCACGACGTATGACGGCGCGCCTGTTTCCGGATGGGTGCCGGCGAGCACGACGTCTGCTCGTTGCGAAGTCAGTGGAAGGTGGTACTCGACAAGCATCTCCACGCCACCCAAACCTGCGTCCGCCAAGTCGCGGGCCAAGACCGGAAGACTTCGGCTCCAGGACTTCTGCTCGGCTTCGCTGGCACGGTGGCCGGTCCTGAACAGCATCTGTTCCAGTAGCTGTTCAGCCAGGGACTCGGGATGAGCCATGCCGACAATTCGGTCGGCAGAGGTACGAAGCAAGGTCACAGTGGGGTCCCCCGGGCAGCACGAATCCAGTCGTGCGGGTGGGGGCATGTCCGTAGCTGCGAATCGCAGCGGAAGTCCGTCGGGCCGCAACACTCAGATTAGCCGAGTTGCATCGGCGGCTCGTGCAGCGGTGTGCCATGTCAGCCGAAGGACCCGCGAAGTCCCAGGAGTGGCTGCTTCCACCAATTGGCCGCCAACACGCCACGTTCGGACGAAAGTGTCCATCTCCGTCTCGGACGCGGCTCGCCGTTGTCACAGACCCTGTGGTCAGGGGCGTGGGGACCGATACCGTAGGCGACTATCGGACACCGGGTGGCCTGCCTTCTGTGGACGCTCGGCGGTGTCCAGTTCGACAACACCATCGCTCGCGCCCGCACCTCCGACGTTGCTGTCAACTGCCAGGCGGCAGTAATTGGCGCCGCGGCCCGGACGTAGCCCTATGTCCGCGATTTCTCGCGGCCAGCTGGGCGCCAGCGCGACGAGCGACATCAGCTTTCCCCCAGTTCTGTGTACTTTGTCGCCCTGCCCCGCGACTCCTCTTCCGGGTACTTCTTGTCGTTCAGATCGACTTTTTTCCTCACGACTTCGGCGAGGTCGATATCCAGGACCTCAGCCAGCCGCAGCAGGTAGATGAATACATCGGCGACCTCTTCCTCGACATGTGCACGCGTCTTCGCATCCTGACAGACTGCTGCGCTTTGCTCGGGAGTCAGCCACTGAAAGATCTCGGTGAGCTCGCCGACTTCGCCGCTGAGTGCCATCACAAGGTTCTTCGGGGTGTGGAATTGAGACCAGTCTCGGCGCTCGGAGAAGTTCGATACCAGTGACTGGAGATCTTCGATTCCCATGCCGAATTCTTATCACGCGCATCGGTTGAGCTCGACCGGGCACGACAGGCGGATCTGGGGGCAGGCCTTTCCAGGCGATCCCCGCGTGCGAGATGTGAAATCTCGGGAGCTTCGATCGACAAGTGCACGTCGGCGGCCCTGCGAGCCAGTTCGTGCAGTGGTCTTTGTCATGGGTTCACCACCGACCACCGACGGTCTATGCGCTCCAGACCGCTAAGCGACGTTGGTTGGCGACAAGGTGCACGACCGCCGGAGGATCCGAAAGGATGAGTGCTTCGCAGGGGTGAGGAGATGACGCCACAGCCACACCACCGACGTCGGCGCCGAGCCGGCGCCCGTGTGGGTCGTCGGGCAGCAGTTGCTACCGGATCGACAGCGCCGACGGGCGGGCCTTTCGCCCGGGTGGTGGTTGTCCCGTTGGTCTTCAGGACGGTCGCCGACGTGGTGGCCGCTTTAGAACGTCGCCGCATCCGCTAACACGATGGCTGCAGGTGTTACGAAGGGGGCGGCTCAGGCCGTGTGTGGCTCGTAGTCTCGTACCCCGCGCCAGAGAAGTGAGCCGACGGGCAAGGATGCGAACACGCCTTCGGCCGCGGACGATGTCCGTCGATACAGCAGCGGGAGCCGCGTAATGCGTGCAACCTCGGTGAGGTGTGGTCGCTCGAGCGCTCGGTCGACATGGGCGCGAATTGGGATGCTCGCAGACTTGTCGAGGTTGCATCGGCTGTCGGCGGCGACCAGGTTGGCGACACCGTCGATCGGGATCATCGACCAGGCCACCACGTGGTCGATATGGACATCGCCAATTATCCGCCTGCCGCAGTAGAAGCAGCGGTCGTCCTGAAGGTCACGCAAGGGTTCCACCAGGGACCGCAAGGCAGTGCGATCCGTGCCGAACAGGAAGCCGTCCAGGTCTTCCGCGTCGAGTTCAGCGCGGTTGAAGGCGACGACGTCGTGGGTCCACGCGGTGCGGATGAAGGCACGCAGGAGCGCGGAGGTGCGGCGCACGCCCTCCGGTATGCCGGGCCGCAGGGTGATCGTGCCGATGCGATCGACGTCGCCCACCGTCATCTTCTTGTGGAAACCTGATGCGTCGAAGAGGAAGTCGTCACGAGTGTCACGGACGCGCACGTGGGGGACCGTTTGAAGATGCGTGAGCGGTTGTTGCGCGACGGTAAGTCGCAGTGACCGGATGAGTCGTACGTAGTCTGGGTGCTCCGCTTCGCGTGCGGCCTCCGCGGTTCTCAAACTTTCGGCGGCAAGCTGGGTGCGAACGTCGGCGATCCGGTCCGGTATCGATCGGCCCCTCTTGTTCTGAGACAGTCGGCCACGATCGTTGAAGACGCGAACCTGAGGCCAGTAGTACGCCACGATTCGATGCGTGATCTCGTTGACAGGCACCGTGAGACTGCCGTCCGGGGCGGGCGTGTTCTCCACGCAGATATCGACCAGCGCGAGCAACGTCGCCAACTTGTAGGTCGATTCACGACGCCCGGACTCGAGAAGCTGCACTACGCGACTGGCGACGTCGACGGGATCGAGTGGTGTCACGCGCGCCACGTTACGTCAGCGATCGGAGTGATTGGACGGCGGTCGACTTCCCCTCAGCTGATTCATGTGCTCGAGAGATACGGTCAGACAGCCGATACCGCGGTCGTGTCCACGGTGTTATCAAGTGAGCGGTGAACAGATTGCGATGAGTTCGGTCGCAATCGGGGGATGTCGTTCGGTCGGCTGAGCCCGTTCGCTTGCCCCACGTTCGGATCCGCACCCACTTCATCGAAGGAACGACTTCCATGACTCAGCCCCAGTACCCGTACGGCGACCAACCTCAGCAGCCGTATGGGCAGCAGCCCTCGGCGCATCCCGGTCAGAACTTCGGGCCGGGGTCGGGGATGCAACAGCCGGCCGCGTACGGCTACCACCCCGTGACGGGATTGCCGTACTCGCACAAGACGAAGCTTGCTGCCGGGCTGCTCAGTATCTTCTTCGGGTACTTCGGTGCCGGGCGCTTCTACGCCGGCCACACCGGGCTGGGGTTCGCGATGCTGATCGTGAACATCGTGCTCACGGTCGTCAGCCTGGGAATGTGGCTCTTCGTCGCGTGGATCTGGCCCGTCATCGACGGCATCGTCCTCCTGGCGGGTGAACCGAAGGACAAAAACGGACTCCCCCTGAGGTAGTACCGATAATGAAGCATTGTGTTTGGGTTGCCGTGCTTGCGGTCGTACTGACCGCTTGCGGTAACAACACGTCCGCGCCACCGCCCGCAGTTACGGCAACATCGGCGGCCCCTGTGCCAACGACGACTGCAGCAGCGGTTTCCCCGAGCCCGATGAATGCGCCACCACCGGCTCCGGTTGTCACGGAAGCCAGCGAGGCAGTGGCGACCCCGGAGCAGGTCAACGAGGAGCCCTTCGTCGTCGAGTGCTACGAAGGCACACCCGGACCGGCTCTGTGGAGCGACGGTACGACGTCCTTCTCGCAGTGGTGTTTCGATCAACTCGGCGGCGAGCGCTACCTAGAAGGCGAACGGCAAGCCAACGCGTTCGAATGTGACGGCATCACTTGCCGTAATCCCTACACCGGCGGTTCGTACCCGGACCCGGCAGCGATTGCCTCGGACGTGGAAGAGCGAAGCAGAGCCGATGCCGAAGCGAGTGGCTGTGCAACCGGAGGCTGTCTCGAGGCGTACCGCGCATGCCGCGACGGTCTGGTCAGCGGAGATGGCTGCGCCTACTGGGGATTCTAAGGACTAACTGCGTGGTGGTGCGGCTGGTTGTGGAGAGCGACTCGGGGCGATGCCTGCCATCCTGCTGATCGCGCCAGCTGTAGCGCACCGACCGGAGTGATCTTTCGCCCATCCGACGACCTCAGAGTGCGGGGGTCAGTGTCGTGCGGGTGAGGCTGTGCCCCATTCGTTCTCGCTTGGTCGCGAGGTAATGAATGTTGTGGTCGTTCGGTGCGATTTCGAGGGGAGTAGCGCCGGCGATCGTGATGCCGGCCGCGGTGAGGCCTGCCGCCTTGGCGGGGTTGTTGCTGAGCAGGTTGATGCGGTCGATGCGCAGGTCGCGCAGGATCGCGGCGGCGTCGGCGTAGTCGCGCGCATCGATGGGCAGGCCCAGGTGCAGGTTTGCGTCGACGGTGTCGAGACCCCGCTGATCCTGGAGTTGGTAGGCGGCGATCTTCGCAGCCAGCCCGATGCCGCGACCCTCGTGCCCGCGGAGGTAGAGAACGACGCCGGCGCCGGCGTCGGCGATCCTCTCCAGCGCGCCGGACAGTTGGTCGCCGCAATCGCAGCGCCGCGAGCCCAGGGTGTCGCCGGTGAGGCATTCGCTGTGGACGCGCGTCAATGTGGTGGTGCCGGTGGGGTCGCCGAAGACCATGGCGAGGTGTTCGGTTCCGGCGGACGAGCGGTACGCGATGGCGGTGAAGGTGCCGTGGTCGGTGGGGACGGCGGCCTCGGCGCAGCGTTCGATGCTCAGCGTGCGGCGCCGGTAGTTCACCAGCTGTTCGATGGTGACGGCGGGGAGGTCTTCGCGGACCGCGAACGCGCGCACGGCGTCCCCGCGGAGCATGTCGCGTTTGTCCGCGGTGGTGACCTCGCAGATCAGCCCGACGGGGGAGAGGCCCGCAAGGGTGCAGAGGTCGACGGCTGCTTCGGTGTGGCCGCGCCGAGTGAGGACTCCGCCGTCGCGGGCACGCAGCGGTAGGACGTGGCCGGGCCTGGTGAGGTCGGTGTCGACGGTCTCGCGGTCGGCGAGCAGCCGGATGGTGCGGGCCCGGTCGGCTGCGCTGATGCCGGTGGAGGTGCCGGTCGCGGCATCGACGCTGACGGTGAAAGCGGTGCCCCGCGGGTCGGTGGGGTCGTCGACCATCTGAGGCAGGCCGAGGGTGCGGGTTCGTTCGGCGGGCATCGCGACGCAGAAGAATCCGGAGGTGTGCCGGAGGAAGTAGGCGGCATCCCGGGTGGTGACGAACTGGGCGGCCATGACGAGATCGGCTTCGTTCTCCCGGGTTTCGTCGTCGAGAACGAGGATCGGTCTGCCAGCGCGCAGCCGTTCGAGACACTGCTCGATGGTGTTCACGCCGGGCTCGCCGGGCTCAGCTGGTGGAAGGTGGACGTGTAGAACAGCAGCGGGTCTCGCGCGTCGGTCGCTCCGAGCTCGACCACTCGGCCCACGACGAGATCGTGGTCGCCGACGGGTTGGACGAGGTCGATGTCGCAGTCGATCCACGCGTGGGCACCGGTGAGCCTCGGTGATCCGGCGTTTGTCGGCGTCCAGTCGATTCCGCGGAATTTGTCGGTGCCGCTGCGGGCGAAGGCGCGGCCGAGGTCGTGTTGGTCGGCGGCGAGGATGTTGGCGCAGAACCGTCCGTGGGCAGCGACTTTCGGGAAGGTCGTGGAGCCCTGGCCGACGAAGAACGCGACGAGGGCGGGGTCGAGCGAGACGGAGCTGAAGGAACCGACGGTCAGTCCGACGGGGTTGCCGGCGTGGTCGAGTGCGGTGACGGCGACGACGCCAGTGCAGAATCTTCCGAGGACGGTGCGGTAGGCGTCCCGGATCTCGTCGGGGGTCGTGGCGCTGATGTGCGGGGTAGTGGTTCGCATCGGTACCTTCTTCGGGCTGCGGGGTGGAGAGTCGCCCTGTCGGGCGGTCGTGCTGAATGGGCCGGCGGGCCGAACTTCCGGCCGCCGCGCTGCCGCGGCGGCCGGCAAGCAGCTAGACCGACAGTCCTGTCTTGGCCCAGAACTCCTCGAACGTCGCCGAGCACATGTCGGTGCCGCGGGTGACCTTGCCGTCCTCGAAGCGGTGCGTCATCACGATCGTGGTGTCGAGTTCGAGTTCGCCGAGGCGACGGTAGGCCCGGACGTTGGCGACCACCAGGTCGTCACCGACGACGTCGACGGACACGACCTCATTGCGGGACTCGTCGAGCTTCGCCAGGACGCCGAAGGCCTCGAGGAACTCGCCCTTCGTGTAGAGGCGCAGGGTTCCCTCGAGCGTGAACCCGGCCCACGTCATCTCTTCCGAGTACAGCTCCACGAGCGGAACGGGGTTCCCCGCGTCGGCGGCGGCGAAAGCTGCCTTCAGGGCGGCGGCATTGCTGTTGGTCATGCGGACTCCATCGTCGCTTCGGATATGTCGGCACCACGAGTGCTTCTGTGGTGCGCATCACCTTGCCCGTGCGGGGAGTCCGGCGGAACCGTCCAGCTACGTGGTTCGCTACGGTCACGCACGGCCGGACCCGGGCTCACGCATCTGTGCAGGAAGATCGCTCTTTCGGCGACTCGTGCGGGAGTCGAATGCGTAGAACGCACGGTCGCGGTGACACATCTTGACCCCCGAAAGTTGACAGGCGCAGGACCAGCGACGACAGTGATCCAAATCTCAATTGCCGGGAGGGTGGCCGACCGGTCTCGAGTCCAGAAGGGGCCTTGTGAACGCTGACGAGTGGGACGAGATTCGCCGACTCCACCGGCAAGGATCACCCATCAAGCACATCGCCGTGCAGCTCGGAATGTCGCGTAACACGGTGCGCCGCGCGCTGACTCTCGACGAGCCACCCAGCGACCACCGCAGTCGACGCGGCTCCGTCGTAGACCCCGTCGATTCGGCCATCCGGGAGCTGATCGCCGACGACCCCGACATCACGATCGCGGAGATCGCGCGACGGATCCAGTGGGATAAGTCGAGGACCACGCTGGCCCGGCGGGTCACCAGCATCCGTGCGGAGCTGTCGTCCGGCGAGCCCCACGACGTCCCCGTCGATGCGGTGTCCGCGGTCCCGTCGATCCCGGTGTACGGCACCAGCTTCGTCGGGCGTCGGACCGAACTGCTCGAGCTCCGCAGACTGCTCGGCGACCACCGTCTCGTAACCATCACCGGCCCGGGCGGAATGGGCAAGACCCGCCTGGCGATCCACGCCGCCGTCGAGTACCGCCGGGCCTTTCCGGACGGCGTGCGCGTGATCGAACTCGCCGCACTGCGCAGCCCCGACCTGCTGACCCAGACCGTCGTGGACGGGCTCGCGCTCGCGAACCGCGACATGCACGCCAGCCCGACGGAGAACACCATCATCGAGTACCTCCGGACGCGGAGGATGCTGCTGATCCTCGACAACTGCGAACACCTCCTCGACGAATGCGCGCAATTGGTGTCGGTGCTGCTGCGCTCCACGACGGACCTGCGCATCGTCACCACCAGCCGCGAGATTCTCTCGGTTCCGGACGAATTCGTCTTCCCGCTGCCGCCGTTGCCCACGGTCAACGGAACGGAGTCGTCCACCCCGGCGCGCGGAACGGGCAGCGCCGTGGAACTGTTCGTGAACCGGGCCGCCGCGGTCCTCTCGAAGTTCGAGTTGACCGAGGAGAACCGCGACGCGGTGATGCGTGTCTGCGATCGCCTCGACGGCCTCCCGCTCGCCATCGAATTGGCCTGCGCGCGATTGCCCGTGCTTTCGGTGCACGAGCTGGCGGATCGGCTCGATCATCGACTGAATCTCCTCACTACCGGTAACCGCACCGGCCCGCAGCGGCATCGCAGTCTCCAGGCGACGATGGACTGGAGCTACGAACTCTGCACCCGCGAACAACAACTCCTCTGGTCACGGGTTTCAATCTTCGCGGGTGGATTCGACCTCGGCATGGCCGAAGAGGTCTGCAGCGACGCCGACGTCCCGGCGGACACCGTGCTCGACGGGATCTCGGCACTCGTCGGCAAATCGATCCTGCACCGCGAAGAGGGCGGCACACACGTGCGGTTCCGGATGCTCGAGTCGATCCGCGAATACGGGAACAGCAAGCTGACCGCCGCGGAGATGGACACCCTGACACTGCGGCACCTGCGCTGGTGTACGCGGCTGGTGACCACGACGGCCGACAATTGGTTCAGTGCCGACCAACGCGCCGGAAGCGAGAAGCTGCGTCGCAACCGTGCCAATATCCGGTCGGCGCTGCACGCGGCACTGCTGGATTCGTCCGACGACGACGACGTGCGGATGGCCGCGGACATGGTCTCGCGCGCCTGGTTCCTCTGGTCGTGCGGGTTCTCGGTGCGCGAGCACCGGATGTGGCTGAACCGCATCCTCGAACGGGAGACGGCGCCGACCGCCACCAGGGGCCGGATGCTCGTCAACCTCGGTCTCGTCCAGACTTTGCAGGGTGACCGCGCGTCCGCCGACTCGGCGCTGACCGAGGCCTCCGCCGTCAACCTGACCGCCGACGACGCCATCACCGGCGCGTTCACGGCTGACGTCATGGGACTGAAGGCCTTCTTCGCCGGCGATTTCGACGAGGCGGAACGGCGGCTCACGGCCGCGCTGGAAATGTACGAGGAGATCCCGGACCGTGAGGACCTCGCCCACACGCTGCGCGTCCACCTCGGAATGCTCTACTGCTTCACCGACGAGACGGCTCGTGCCACGGAACTCTTCGAGACGGTAAACGAGCGTGCCCTCGCGGTCGGGGAGTCGTGGCTGCGTTCCTACGCCGTCTACGGGCTCGGGCTGGTCGCATTGATGAATGAGGAGTTCGAGGACGCGCTCCGGCTCGGCTCCGAAAGCCTGCGCCTGCGGCGTGACTTCGACGACGTCGTCGGAACCACCCTGGTCACCGACCTTCTGGGATGGGCCGAAGCCGAGGCAGGGTCGGCGGAGCGGTCGGCCGTGCTCCTCGGTGCCGCCTCCTCGATGTGGGAGTCGTTCGGCATGCAGCTGTACGGTTCGAGCCACTGGGTCGAGCAACGCACACGCTTCGAGAAGCAGGCGCGAAAGGCCCTGGGAGACGATCAGTTCGAGAAGTGCCACACCAGCGGCGCCGCGATGTCGGTCTCCGAGATCACCGGATTCGTCCTGGGGGAGTCGCTACCGTCCAGTGATCCGGCCCCGGTGGGTGTGCGCCCGGACGACCTGCTGTCCCCGCGCGAACAGGAGGTGGCCGCGCACGTCGCCGCCGGCATGACCAACAAGGAGATCGCCGCCAAACTGGTTCTGTCGCCGCGCACCGTGGAAGGCCACGTCGAACACATTCTGGAGAAGCTGGGGATGAGCAGGCGTCACGAGATCGCCGCAGCGTTCGCGCACGCGGGGCGGGGCACGCCGGGCTAGATCCGCGTGCCCCGCACCCGCGTGGATGTGCTGGTCAGACCTTGTTGAGGGCTCCCGCGTCGACCGGCATCGCGATGCCGGTGACGTAACGGGCCGCGTCCGATGCCAGCCACACCACGGCGTTGCTGACGTCGACCGGCTCGATCCACGGCGTCGGGAGCACGTTCATCGCCGTCTCGCACGCCTCACGGAAATCCTCGTGCGTCGGTGCCTCCAGGTCGGGGCGGAACAGGCGGTACATGTCCTCGTTGTCGATCATGTCCGTCAGCACCGACGTGGGATGGATGGAGTTGCACCGAATCCGATGGGCGCCCAGCTCGTTGGCGGCGGTCCGCGCGAGTCCGGTGACGCCGTGTTTCGCGGCGACGTAGTGGGCGAAGTTCGGGAAGCCCTGCAGACCGCCGGTGGAGCTGATCAGGACGATCGACCCGCCCTCGCCCTGCTCGATCAGGTGGGGGACGGTGGCCCGCATGGTCTTCCACACGCCCGACAGGTTGATGTCGAGCATTTCGTCCCACTGCTCTTCGGTGAGCTCGTGCAGCGGGGCGGACGAGAAGATGCCGGCGTTCGCGACCACAGTGTCGAGCCGTCCGAGCTTCGAGACACCCTCGGCCACCACCTCCTGGAGCTGACTCAGCGACCGGACGTCGGCGACCGCGACGTGGGCGCGCTGCCCGAACTTCTCGATGTGCCGGGCCGTTTCGTGGAGTTCGTCCTCCGTTGCGCCGCGGTACTTCGTCGTCGCCGGCTTGGCGCAGAGGTCGACGATGATGACGTCGGCGCCTTCCTCCGCGAGCCGGACGGCATGCGAGCGTCCCTGCCCGCGTGCGGCTCCCGTCACCAGCGCGACCTTGCCTTCAAGCTGTCCCATCGGGGGTCCTTCCGTAGTGAATGAACTGGGGTCTTCAGACGGCGTATGCGCGCATGATCGGTGTGGCGGCGTCGACGAGGGTGATCTGATCGACCAGCATGTGCTGCGTCGCGACGGCCGCGTCACGGACGCACCGGCCGAGGGCGCTGGGGTTGCGGATCGACTGGCTGCCGGCCCAGCGGTGCGCGAAGCCGACGATCTCACCGGCAACCTCCTGCGACCAGGTGATCACCTGACGCAGCCGCGCCCGCTGCTCCTCGGTGATCTCCACGCCGGCGCGCGCGCTGGCCTCGGCGTCCTCGTGGGCGGCGTACACGTACAGGCGAGTCGCCTGGTAGAGAGCCTCGTACTTGCTGAACTCGCGGCGGAACAGTTCCGACTCGCCGACCACGGTGGCGTAGCCGGGGCGCGCCTTGTTCGCGACGATCCGGACGATCTCCTCGAGCGCCCGCTTCGCCAAGCCGAGTGCCACGGGTGCGTGCCCGCCGACGCCGATGCCGAGCAGTCCCAAGCGGTACACGGCCTCGGAGCGAACGGGCGTGGTGGAGAACGTCTCCATCGTGAACTTGTCCGGAATGAAGCGGTTGTGGACGGCGTAGTCGTAGCTGCCCGTGCCGACCAACCCCATCACGTTCCAATTCCCGAGGAACTCGACGTCGGCCCGCGGCAGGAAGCCGACGCGGCAGTCGGGGGTTCCGGCCTCGTCCACGATGGGGTTCCCGTTGTCGTCGTGGACGACGAATCCCGCGCCGATCCATGTGGCGTGCGCCGATCCGCTCGCGAACTGGTAGCGGCCGGTGACGCGGTAGCCGCCCTCGACGCGGACGGCCTTGCCGGTGGGCATGATCATGCCCGCGGTGATGCCCCGGTCCGGACCGCCGAACATCTCGCGGGCGCCCTCGTCGTTCATGAATCCGGCGGCGATGCCGGTGCTGAAGGAGTTGGCCATCAGCGCCCAGCCCGTCGACGCGTCGGCCCGCGAGATTTCCTCGATCACCTCGAGTGCCTGCACGATGCCCAGCCCACCGCCGCCGAACTCCGCCGGCACGAGGGTCCAGAACAGCTCCGCCTCGGCGAGGGCCTCGTACACCGGCCTGGTGATCGTCGCGTCACGCTCGATCGCATCTGCCTCCTGCTCGACGACGCGGGCGACCGCCTGCGCCCGGGCGAGGTAGTCGACAGGCTCCCGATCGACGAGGGCAGACACTGATCGATCAACGGTTTGCGTCATGGAAATGACCTTCCTGGTATGCAACTCGGCTCGTCGTCCACCGCGTATTTCGGCGGGAACGAGATCGCGGTATGACCTGAATCACAATGGTCGGTCCGCGCGCTGCACACAGGCGGGTGACCACGTGGTCCACTACGTGGTCACTCGGTCGGGTATACGGCGAGCGTGAAGCTTGCCCGGTCAAATATCGTTGGTTGCCGCGGTTACACCGCGTGAGAGTTGCCGAGTCGGCGATGAGTCATCTGTTTCGCAGGTCCGCCCGCGGGCCCACCGCGGTGGCGGCCACGCCCCTGGTTGACTCGACATCTGCCTGCCGAACTCGATGGCGGCGGAAACAGCCTGGCCACCGGTCATTGCCAATCGCTCGTCACTGCGTGGCGGAAGCAACTCGACCAAATGTCCGTAGGTCAGCACGGAACAGACCCCGTCCTTTTCGAGGACCAGAATTCCCGGGTAGAGCTCGCAGACCAGAGTCCGCGACCCGGGTGCGGTCGTGAAGTGTGTGGCCCTCACCTCGAGCAGGGGCCGTCCCGCGACAACGCACGCGGTCCAGGCCGGCCGCGCCCAGGCACCAGGAGGCGGTATGTTTCGGATCCTGCGCGGCCCGTCGAAGTAGCGGCTGAGCGCAACGAAATCGACCAGGTCGCCGAATCGGTCGGCAGCAATCTGCGCGTGTGCCCCGGGAATGGTGAATGCCTCGTGCAGGTCATCCGGTAGCGGTTCGACCTCGTCACCGAATGACAGCATCATCTGGACGCGGCCCCCTTCGACGGCGACGACGCCCGGGTACCTCTCGCACACCAGCCGCCGTTCCCCGTGCCGTTCGATGTGTGTCGCCCTGACCTGCATCCATCCATCGGTCTCGCGGCATTCGCCCGCGGAGTGGGCGATTTTGTACCGCATCACCTGTCCCCACAAAGTCCGCGAGGGCGTCACCTGTCCCCGAAGCGCGGCGCCCAGAACCGCAGGTTGCGGAAGTAGTCGATGTCCTGGTCTTTATCGTCGAACGCGAAAGCGATGAGGTCGTCCCACTCAGGGCGCATGTTGCGGCCGACCGGCCACACCGTGTCCTGGCTGGTGTACAGGTAGTACCGCCTCGTGGTGGGGGCGGCCTTCTCCCACTTCACCTTGACCGAGCAACCATCGCCCGGGTTGTCGGTGATCCGTGAGTCTTTCGGCGCAAACCCGGTCCTTCAGGTCCGGGATAGCCGATCTGGTTTTGTCGGACTGTGGGGCTAGTGTCTGGGTCATGGCGGGGAAGATGGTGAAGCGGGCGTTCAAGTTTCGTTTGTATCCGACTGCGGTGCAGGCGGAACAGCTTGCTCGGACGTTCGGGTGCACTCGGTATGTCTACAATCGGGCGTTGGCCGAGCGGTCCCGGGCCTGGTCGCAGGAGCAGCGGCGGATCACCTACAGCGACACCTCGACGATGCTCACCGGATGGAAACGGGACGCGGAGACCGCGTGGTTGGCGGAGCCGTCGAAGGGGCCGCTGCAGGAATCGCTGCGGCAATTGCAGGGTGCGTTCGAGAGGTTCTGGCGCAAGCAGACCCGCTACCCGCAATTCAAGAAGAAGGGCCAGTCGAAGGAGTCGGCGACCTACTACGCGAACTGCTTCACCTACCGCGGCGGGCAGGTCCGGTTGGCCAAGCAGTCCGAACCGCTGGATATTCGGTGGTCGAGGCCGCTGCCGGAGGGGGCGGTGCCGTCGCAGGTGACGGTGTCGCGCAATGCCCGCGGTCAGTACCACATTTCGATCCTCGTCGAAGACGTGATTCCCGAACTCGAACCGGCCGATCGGGTGGTCGGGCTCGACGCCGGGATCACCAGCCTGTACACGCTGTCGACGGGGGAGAAGATCACCAACCCGCGACACGAGCGCAGGGACCGTGAGCGGCTGGCGAAAGCGCAGCGGGTACTGGCCAAGAAGGAGAAGGGGTCCCGGAACCGGACCAAGGCCCGACTGAAGGTCGCGAAGATTCATGGCCGGATCGCCGATCGGCGCCGCGATTATCTGCACAAACTCTCCACTCGTTTGGTGCGCGAAAATCAAGTGATCGCCATCGAGGATCTGAGTGTGCGGAACATGGTGAAGAATCGGTCGTTGTCTCGGGCGATCTCGGATGCGGGTTGGTCGGAGTTCCGGTCGATGCTCGAGTACAAGGCCGACTGGTACGGGCGGCGGGTGGTGGCGATCGACCGGTTTCATCCGTCGTCGAAGACCTGCTCGGTGTGCGGGGAGGTCGCGTCGGCGATGCCGCTGAACGTGCGGGAGTGGGCGTGCCGATGCGGCGTCGTCCATGATCGGGATGTGAATGCTGCGAGGAATATTTTGGCCGTCGGACTGGCGGTGGCAGCCTGCGGAGACGGTGTGAGACCACCCCGCACCTAAGGTGCGGGGTGGCGACTGTCGGTGAAACAGGAACCTCGGGACGCGAGTCCCGAGGTGAGTCTCGGTCGTTCACGGCCGAGAGGACGTCAAGAGGTTGCTCGGAACCTCGCGCACAGTGAGTAGGCGAGGAAGAACAATCCCGCGCCCAAACCGTACGCCGCTGCGGAGATTCCCAGATCGGCTTCCAGGTGGTGCTTGGCCAGGCCGATGTTGGTGCGGTCGATGAACGCGATGATGTACGCGGCGATCAGCAGCGGCATCAGCTTCCGGAAGATGAGCCTGTTCAGTTCTTCACCGGGCGGCACGGAGGCAGCGTGGGTGGGGTTGTCAGACATGGCAGTGCCCTTCTCAGGGTGTCGAGAGGTGATCCCCATACGCGGAGTGCGCAGGAGAAGTGGTGATGAAGTTGTGTGGGCGCATGCTCACGGCGCACGTTCGGCCGCCGCCTGGGTGGCCGTGTGCTCCCTCCGTGGGCATCCGCAGGTAGTGCCGATGCGGAGTTCGTGGGCGCGAAGTACCGACTGAAATGAGCCTCCGGCCCCGTCGATGCGGCGGGTGAGGAGTTCGAGGGCTTGTTCGGCCATTTCTCGGCGTGGTTGATTGACCGTGGTCAGTTCGACGAGGGGTGACGCGCCGGGAAAGAGGCCGTCGAAGCCGGTGACGGCGACATCATCCGGGACGGTGATCGAGTGCGCACGCAGCGCACTGATCGCTCCGAGTGCGATGGCGTCGCTACCGCAGACGATCACTCGCGGAAGGGCTTTTCGTGCGAGGAGTTCTTCGACGGCCGCGTACCCTCCCTGCTCGCTGAGGTAGGTGCTGATGTGGTGCGAAGCGATGCTTCGAATGCCGTGTGACTCGGCGGTGCGAGTGAATCCGTCCTCTCTGGCGGCGGATGCGCTCGATACGCGGGGCCCGACGATGGTCACGATGTCTCTATATCCGTGTTCCAGAACGTGTTCCATCATTTCCGCTGCGGCCGCCCGGTCGTCGATCCCGACGAAATCGGCCTCGATTCGTTCGATCCGCCGTGACAGCTGGATCAGCGGTATGTGCGCGCTACGGAGGGAGCGGATCACGTCGCCGTCGTCGGGATGCAGCACGGTGAACACGACACCGTCGACGTGTCGGGCGATCATCGCGTCTACCACGGACCGGAGAGTCGCGGGATCCTCCTGTGTATGGGCGAGGAACACCTCGTATCCGCGGGCCCGGGCGGCGTCGATCGTTCCCGCCGCGATCTCGGTGTAGAACGGATTGGCGATGTCGGTCAGGGCGAGGCCGATGACGCGCGTCTGGTGCGATCGGAGGCGGTTCGCCCGTGCGCTGGACGTGTGCCCCAGTTCCTCGGCTACCTCCAGAATCCGCTCTCGGGTTTCCTCGGACACCCCGGATCTCCCGTTCATCACGTAGGAGACGGTGGCCGGGGAGACGCCCACCGCTCGTGCGACGTCGGCAGCGGACACGCGCCGCGGGCGCTGGGCGCTAGTTCGTGTGGTCGTTCTCATGGGTTCACCTCCTCGGTCCGATCTGATGTGCCGACGTTAAGTGTGACCCAAATCATTAAGCAACGTTAAGTCGCCAGCGAGGCCGAGACCGTCGGAGGAACGGCAGCGACGGGTACTCCGCAGCCCAAGGGGCGGCGCCAACCGTCACTGCTGGTGCCGAATGGCCCGGCTCACAACTTAACGTTGCTGAACACGTTCGATCGGTTCCGGCGGTCCGGATTGACGGCACCTACGGTGAATTTTCCGGTTTCCGTGCGACGAGGCCGAGAGGTGCTACGTTCCTCGTTTTCCCGTGTCAACGCCCGTCTGCCGAGCGAGTTCGTTCATGAGCTCGGTATATCGAGCTCTCAGCTCGTCGCGATCGGCAGCACGGTCTGTAAGCATGCCGTCCCAATCGGAGTTCCATGCGGTAGCGCCCCGGTAGTCAGCACGACGGTTTCCCCATATGGAGGTAAGCGTGGTTCGGAGCTTCGCGTCCTGTCCCGCGCCGGCATAGGTCGCAAAAATTGTGCCCATGAAATTGTCATACGCGACGGTGCATGCCGGGCTCATAAACGGAAGATTGACATGCACCGTGCGATCGAGGTGACGCTTGCGGTCAACGACTTCGGTCGGGGAGAGGTCTTTCCATCCACCAACCCAGCGAAAGTAGCAATACAAGTCGTTCAGCATGGGCGCAAGTTGCTCAGCTATCTCGATGCGCTTTTCTACCAGCTTCTGATTGACCCACTGGGAGTGTTCGAGCCGTTTTGTCAGCAGTGTGATCCACCATCCCAGTCCGATGACGGCCAGTGGAATGGAGGCTGCGACGACAAGTTTCGCGATCTCGAGACTGCTCCACATCGGTTGGTTACTACCTCTCGTGAAACACAGGCAGTCATCTCGCGGGCTGCCTTCCCTGTTGCGGCTGGAGAACACCTTCAGCGTGCACCTCAGTAAAGCGTGCACCTCAATAAAGGCAGGGGAGTCGGAATTGATCGATTATCTATCGCGATCTGCCACAGATCTCTCGAGCTGCCCGATTGACGCTGACGGCACGTAACCGGGGCGAGTGCGCATGGAGAACGGACGACGCATGCCGCACGGGCTCGACCAGACGATGCTCATCGTGCTCAAACTCCCGTGCGCGCTATAGGATTCGATCCAGAATGGGAGTTGGTCCGTCTGGCGACGTGCCAAGCGTCGGAGCTGGGTGAGTTACGTTCTCGGTACGTGTCACCCGGTCTGGGTAATGCACGAGAGCGGCGAGCACGAAGCTCGCCGCTCTCATTCAGGCAGGTCGCCCGGGCCGGAATGCGCCCCGGTTGTCACGTGTTCACCGACCGGTCAGTGCCTGGGCCTTCTGTGTCAAAGCGACTGTGGCCGCGCGCAACTGGTCGGCGGATTGGAGGGGCTCTGCGTATCCGACGCGGGTCACGGCCACGCCGCGGGGTGTGGTGACGCGCAGGTCCAGTCCGTAGCGGTCGGCTCCTTCGCACGTGGCCGACTTCGCGTCGGGAAAGCCACCGAGCGCCTGGGCCATCGCGCGCAGGGCGTCGGCGTGGTCGGCGTTCAGGTGCTCGATCGCCGGGCCGGCGTGCGGGG
The DNA here is from genome assembly GCF_029269925.1 of Rhodococcus sp. T2V. Lineage (NCBI taxonomy): Bacteria > Bacillati > Actinomycetota > Actinomycetes > Mycobacteriales > Nocardiaceae > Rhodococcus > Rhodococcus sp. T2V. The sequence continues at coordinate 28,777 of NZ_JARJBD010000057.1, read as the reverse complement.
TGACGGGATCAGCTGTCGCGGCGGCGTAGGACTCTTCGCTCGCCGAGTCCATCCGCCCGTAGCCGCCGACCCACCGCACACGCTGCACCCGCAGCACCCAGAGCGAGAAGTCGCTGAAGTCGATGTAGACGTGCGCCGCCGGGATGGCCGCCAGGTGTGCCTCTCGGGCGGCGGCGAGCTCGTCGCCTTCCGGGCGATAGACGTACCCGGCGAGGGTGATGCGGGTGCTGGCCAGCGGATCGGCGGGCGGGTTCGGCGCGACGATCGCGATGCTGGCGCGGGGATCGTGCGCGAGGTTGCGGCCGTGCTCGGCCATCTGCGACACACACAGCACGGGCGAGCCGTCGAGCAGACCGTAGGTGACGAACGACGCCCACGGGTCGCCGTCCCTGGTCAGGCTCGCGAGGGTGCCTACGTTCGTCGTGGCCGCGACCGTCCGGGCCTCCTCGGCAGCGGACGGGCGGGCCGGGTTGGCGACCTCCTCCAGTGGCGGCGGCACGGTCGGGGCGTCACCGGGATCTCCGTGATCTACGTTCGTCATTCGCTGAACGGTACCCCGCCGCAAATTGGCGGTGGCATTGCCGTCGACCTGCGCTTACCGTTGAACTGAGGGCTCGATCGCCGAGTGGCTATGCGAGTGCGACCGGGTCCTCGCGAAGCGTGATCGTGGGTGATACGAGATGACCGCGTTGGGCGTGCTGGCGCTGGTGCTGGGTGTGCTGTTGATCGTCGTCGAGGCACACGCACCGACCGCGGGTGTCCTCGGCGGGCTCGGGGCACTGTTCGTCGGGGCCGGCGTGTGGCTGCTGTTCACGTCCAGCGATACCGCGCAGATGATCGCCATCCCGGCGGCCGCGGGAGTCGCGGTGGTCGGCGTGGGTCTCGCCGTGGTGGGCGGCAGGAAGGCACTCGCCGCCGGGCACGCGCCCGTGCGCACCGGAATGCAATCCCTCATCGGATCCGACGCCACCGTCCGCAACTGGAAAGGCCGGCAAGGTCAGGTCGAGGCGGCCGGCAGCCTGTGGAGGGCGCAAACGCTGTTCGGTGACGACGAGACCCCGACCGCGGGCGATTCCGTCGTCGTCGAGCAGATCCGCGGACTCACCCTCACCGTGCGCCGCCGCGAACCCTGGGAGATCCCGCTATGACCACCATCATCGTCATCCTGTGCGTCGTCATCACCCTCCTCGCCGTTGTCGCGAGCAGCTCGATCCGGGTGCTCCGCGAATACGAGCGGGCCGTCGTGTTCCGGCTCGGCCGACTGGTCGACCTGAAGGGCCCGGGGCTGGTGCTGCTGATCCCGGCGATCGACCGGATGGAACGGGTCAGCCTGCGGACCGTGACCCTGAAGATCCCCGTCCAGGAAGTGATCACCCACGACAACGTGCCGGCCAAGGTCACCGCCGTCGCCTACTTCCGGGTGGTCGACGCAGACCGGGCGATCGTCGAGGTCGAAGACTTCCTCGCCGCCACCCTGCAGATCGCCCAGACCACACTGCGCTCGATCCTCGGCAAGGCCGACCTCGACGCCCTCCTCGGCGAACGGGAACGCCTCAACGAAGACCTGCAGAAGGTGATCGATCAGCAGACCGAACCGTGGGGCGTGAAGGTCACCACCGTCGAGATCAAGGACGTCGAGATCCCCGCCAACATGCAGCGGGCCATCGCCCGGCAGGCGGAGGCCGAACGCGAGCGCCGCGCCAAGATCATCAACGCCGAGGCCGAATTCCAGGCGTCCACGAAACTGGTCGAGGCCGCGGACGTCATCAGCCGCAACCCCACCACCCTGCAGCTGCGCTACCTGCAGACCCTCAGCGCGATGGGCGGCGAGAACAACTCCACCGTCGTCTTCCCGATGCCCCTCGACCTGGTCCGCCCGTTCCTTGCGGCGGCGAAGGACGCGGCAGCCACGGACGACGGCGACGAGCGCGCCCGGTTCGAGGCCCAGGCCAACCTCGCCGCGATGATCCCGCCCGCCGGTGCGGAAGCGCGCACCCCACACCACGCACGAAACTGACGTGCCCCACCGTTCACCGTCCGGCCACCGCGTGTACTCCGGGCGGTGACCGCAGTGCGCTTGGCTAGGGTTGGACAGCCGGCAGGAGTCCACCCGGGCACCTGCCCGTCGGGGCGAGCGGAAGCGAGAGACCGATGAGCGGCACAGAGGCAGCCGACATGCGGACGGCCGAATATCCGCGACCGACGCATTGCCTTCTCCACCTCACCGACACCCATCTGGTCGACGACGGCCTGCTGTACGGGGCCGTCGACAGCGAGGCCACGCTGCGGCAGATCTTCACCGACATCGAGGCGTCGCACGCCCGACCGGACGCCCTGGTGTTCACCGGCGACCTCACCGACCGCGGTCAGCCCGGCGCCTACGAGAAGCTGCGGGGGATCGTCGAACCGGTGGCCACGTCGCTCGGTGCGCAGGTGATCTGGGCGATGGGCAACCACGACGACCGCGGCCACTTCCGGACGGAACTGCTCGGGCAGGAACCGTCGTACGAGCCGATCGATGACGTCCACGACGTCGACGGGCTGCGTATCATCACCCTCGACACGACGGTCCCCGGGCGCCACCACGGGGAGATCTCCGAGAGCCAATTGATATGGCTGGCACAGCAACTCGCAGTCCGGGCGCCGCACGGGACCATCCTGGCGCTGCATCACCCGCCGGTGCCGTGCGTCCTCGACCTGGCGGTGCTGGTGGAACTGCGCGATCAGCCGCGCCTCGCCGACGTGCTCCGCGGCAGCGACGTCCGGTCGATCCTCGCGGGACATCTGCACTACTCGACGACGGCGACGTTCGCGGGCATCCCGGTTTCCGTCGCGTCGGCCACCTGCTACACCCAGGACCTCAACGTCCCGGCCGGGGCGCTGCGCGGACGCGACGGCGCCCAGGGCTACAACCTCGTGCACGTGTACCCGGAGACGGTCGTGCACTCGGTGGTCCCGATCGGCAGCTACGACACCATCGGCGAATACGTCACCGCAGAGGAAACCGAGCAGCGGCTCGCGGCGGAGGGCGTGCGGATCCCCGACGCCGGCGAGCAGGCCGTCAAGCCCGTCCGGGTCTGATCAGCTGCTGCGCGGGAACTGCTCCCGGTAGGCCATGACGTCGGAGAGCCGGAACCGGCGATGGGTGCCGCGCATCTCGATGGGCAGCGCGCCGGAATCGGCGAGCCGGCGGACATAGGTGTCGGAGACGCCGAGAATCTCCGCGGCCTGCGACGTGGTGAGCAGGTCGGTCACCGCGCCGAGCGCCACGCTCTGACCGTCGGCGAGGAGAGCGAGCAGTTCGAGGACGGCGTCCCGCGCGGAGTCGGGCAGCACCATCCCGTCGAGGGTGACGACCGGCGACCCGTCCAGGGCGGTCCGAAGCTCGGCCGCGGCCGTCGAGCCGAGCGCGGAAACGATGTGGTCGATGCTCATGTGGTCCACGATCTCATGAGTCCCGCCGGCGAGGCCTGAGGGCGGTAGCCTTTGAGAATGGACGAGTTGCGCGATCCCACAGCCTTCGAACTCGCACGCGCCGACCAGATCGACGTGACCCCGGAGATCGACGAAATCGGGGAGCTGCTGCGCAAGTCCGGCCGCAAACACGCGGCCGACGACGAGGACGAGCCCTGGCGGCACGGCTACCCGTACGACAAGAAGATGACGCGGCGGCAGTACGAGAACCGCAAGCGGAAACTGCAGATCGAACTGCTCAAGTTCCAGGCCTGGGTGAAGGAGAACGGCGAGAAGGTCGTCATCATCTTCGAGGGCCGCGACGCCGCAGGAAAGGGTGGCGCGATCAAACGGTTCACCGAACACCTCAACCCTCGTGGCGCGCGGGTGGTGGCGCTGGAGAAGCCCACCGAACGCGAACGCACCCAGTGGTACTTCCAGCGCTACGTGCAGCACCTGCCCGCGGGCGGGGAGATCGTGATGATGGACCGCTCCTGGTACAACCGGGCCGGCGTCGAACGCGTCATGGGCTACTGCACCCCCAACGAGTACCTCGAGTTCACCCGATCCGCGCCGGAGTTCGAGCGGATGCTGGTGCAGTCGGGCATCCACATCGTGAAGTTCTGGTTCTCCGTGGGCCGGGAAGAGCAGCACGCCCGGTTCGTCTCCCGCAGCACCGACCCCGTCAAGCAGTGGAAACTCTCACCCACCGACCTCGCGAGCCTCGACAAGTGGGACGCCTACACCGAGGCGAAAGAGGCCATGCTGTTCTACACCGACACCCCGCACGCGCCGTGGACCGTCGTGAAATCGAACGACAAGAAACGGGCCCGGCTCGAGGCGATCCGCTGGATCCTGCACCGCTTCGATTACACCGGCAAGGACGCACGCCTCGTCGGCAAACCCGATTCACTCCTCATCGGTTCTCCCGCAACGGTCTACGACGAGGGCGAGCGCCCGGCCGACGCGTTCCCCAACGTCTGACCACGATGCCGTCGTCGAGGCTGAGGGTCAGTCGAGGACCGTGAAGAACGAGTCGCCGTCCTCGGCGGACCCGTCGATCTGACCGCGGTCGGTGCGCGAGTCCTCCACGATGACACCCTCGACGACGGAGGCGTGCTTGGTGCCGAACACCGGAATGTCGATCTCCTCGTCGTCGATGACCCGGTCGACGTCCTCGGTCAGCTCGTCGTCGGGCAGATCCCGCAACGACACCTCCGACTGCGGTTCCAGCGGGGTATCGGGCTCCTCCTCGGACAACTTCTCGTCGAGCGACTCACCCTCGCGCTCCTCACGCAAGGTGGTACCGAACCGGTCGGCCTCACTCCAGCCGTCGGGCGGATCGACGACGTCGTCGCCGTCGTTGTTGCGCACGTCGTCGGAGTCCAGGCTCTCGCTGGGGCTCAGCGTGTCACCGGGCCCGTCTTCGATACTCATAACCATCAAATGCCCAGATCAGGCGTGGTTGAAACTTCGATGGCCCAGGTCAGGCGACAGCTCGAGCATCGCGCAATGTCTCGAACGCGGCGATCTGCGCCGGCGACCACGGCGCCGAGTTCACGCGGCTCGAATCCAGTTGCACGAGTGTGGCGGTCACCTCGGCGGCCTGCACGCCGTCCTGCTCGATGGTGATCAGCAGCGTCAGCGACGTGGTGCCGATCCGATCCAGCGTGACGACGACGTCCGCGTCGCCGGTGAACAGTTCGCGCCCGAAGTTGCTGACGACGTTCACCACGGCGGTCTGCGTGACCGGGTCGAGCTGGTCGCCGCACGCCTCGACGAGCGCCCGCTTCCACGCCACGGCCGCCGCCTCGTGCGCGCAGTAGAACGGCACATGGCGGCTCACGGACTCCGGTGCGTCCGGGCGGGGGTTGTTCCGCAGGGGGAGCGTGTAACGAGGCATGGATCGGACATTACTTGCTGCCCGGACGGGCGTCGCAGCCGGAGGACGGAGCTGACAGGTCCCGAACGAAGGCGGCGAGCAGTTGCTCGAGCACGTACGGCCAGGGGATGCGTTCCTGCTCCAGGCGGAGATCACCCTCGCGCAAAGACTCCAGGGCGGCGGCCTCGGACGCGGTGAGGTGGGACACTTCGTTGAACGTCGGTGACTGCTCCCGGACCGCGAGACCCCGCCACCGATCCAGGGTGGCCTGATCCATCAGCAGGCTCCGCACGTGCGGAAGGTGCCGGCGCAGGCGGTCGAGGATGGCGAACCCGTGACTGTCGAGGTCGCCCCAGTACCAGACTTCCGAGTCGACCACCCACGGGACTTCGGCCAGTTCGTGGACCGTGTAGCCGCCACCGTGCACCGCCACGGTGTCTGCCAGTGGCGGGAGCGCGTACAGGCCCTCCTTGTTCTCGAGAATCAGGGTGCGCGCCGGGTTCAGCGGCAACGCGGTGAGTTCCTCCAGGGAGGTGGCGAAGCGTCGCGGACTGCCCGCCAGCAGACCGGGATCGCACAACGCGAGATCGCGCAGGTGGGGAAGGCTTCGGATGCCGAGGTCCCGGCTGCCGCGAACGCCGTCGAGTAGCGACTCCACCACGCCGCGGTGACGCGCGAGCCATTTCGTGTCGACCCCCGGAACGGGAAGCTGACGAATGAAATACCCGGAATCCGGGTGCTCGTTCAACCACCGTGCAATGGTTGTCAGCCTGCCGAAGTCGTCGTCGTCCAGCTCGAGCCATTTCGCCGCGGTCGCGGCAACCGCGGCCGACAACTCCGGGGTGCCGGGACCGAGACGGTCGACGAGGGCATCACGGCGCATCACCAGGGCGCGCCATTCGGCCTCGCGGCCACCCGCGGACGCGATCCGGCCGGCCCCGGCCAGCGTCAGCCGCACCGGCACCTCCTGGGTGCCGAAGCTCGGCCACCGCCGCGTCGCCCACTCCACCCGGCCGTCGCCGGCGTAGCCGCGCCAGGCGCGTACCCACGCGACGACCGTGTCGGGATCCTCGGCAATCTGCTGCTCGGACGGCGGATGCAGCGCCACCGTCAGCGAATCCTGATCGGCGAAAACGGAGTCGGCCAGCCAGCGTCGTCGGCGACTGTTGTAGGCGGCCAGTGCCTTCGCAGCGGCTACGGGCGGCAGAACGCATCGGGTGCTCATGCACTACCCACGTCGTCGAATTCGATGAGGCTGAGTTCGGTGTGCATCCGGTCGCGGATACTCACGGTCACCGCACCGCCGATGTACTCCTCGAGTGTGCCGAGCAACTTCAGCGGCGTCGCCAGCACCATGTGGAAACCGAACTGCGCGAACACGTCCAACGCCCGGCGTGTGTACGCGGAGTCGGCGCGGTCGAACGCCTCGTCCAGGATGACCGTGCCGTAACGGGGAAGGTCTGCGCCGTCGGGTGCGAGCTGATACCGCAATGCCGCTGCCAGACAGAAGAACACGAGTTTCTGTGCCTGACCGCCGGACAGGCCGGAGCTCGAATCGTGGTAGTTGCGCGCCTCTCCGGCGCCATCGATCTCGACGCCGATGAATCCCACGTGCAGGCGGGTGTCCAGGACCTGCCGCTGCCAACGCTGATCCGCGGGCTCTTTCGAGGCCAGACGCTCCAGCACCGCCGCCATCCGCTCGAATCGCTCCTCGGCCGCGGGACGCTGCTCGATGTCCCAACCACCGCTCGTGATCCGGGTCAGGTCGTCCAGCAGGTCGGCCGCCGCCGGCGAACGTCGCTCGCGGACGTCGATGCGCAACCACCGGTCGGTGTCGAACGCGGAGCGGTGCAATGAGTCGTTCACCGGGTCGATCCGGGAACGGATCTCCGCCGGCGCCTTGCGGATCGTGCGAGCGAGTTCGCCGATGTTGCGGTGTGACTGGTCGTGCAGCAGCTGGAAGAACCGATCTTCGTACCGGGGGAGACCGTCGGAGCGCAGCCGTTGGAGAATCGCCAGGGCGTCGTCGACGTATTCGGCGTCGACCCTCAACTCACCGCCGCGGGACTCCCACCGCGCCAGGTACTGGGACAGGATCCGGACGATCGACGCGCCGGCGGCAGACACCGCGTTCTGCGCCTCACCCCTGTCCTTGCCGATGCCCTGGCCGACCTCGAACAGCGCCCTGTCGATATTGTCCGATGTGACTCGGCGCGCGAACTTCTGAAACCGCGCCTTGATCCGGGCAGCCACCGCATCGGGAGCCGTTTCGCCTGCGTCGAGTTCGGCCTGCGCGATCCTCGCCTCGAGTTCCGTGAGCGCCGTCCGGTGCACCGTCAAAGCTGTGTCCGCCTGACGCCGGGCCGCGTCGGCCTCGTCCTCCGCCTTCCTCGCGAGCTCGAGGTCAGCCGACACCGCGGAATGCTCCGGGTTGTCCTGCCGCCAGGAGTCGAGGCGGCCGTCCACCGCGTCGACGGAGGCCTGCGCCGCGCTGATGTCGACATCCGCCCACTGCGCATCGAGGATTGTCTGCGCGGCGCGATTCTGCCGGGCGATCCGCTGATCCTCACGGTCCAGCGCGTCGAGTCGGCTCGTGATGCCCTCGATCGTGACGTCGAGTTCCGCGATTCGTCGGCGAATGTCCTCGAGTTTGGTTTCGTTGTCGAATCCGAGAACCCACCGCCGCCGGTCGTCGATGCGGCTGCGGTCATCCTTCTCGTGCCGCTCCGTGGAGTGTTTGACCTGCCCGGCACGTGTCACGGCGCGGGTGTGATCCGCGAAGCCGGCCGCGGTGTCGACGCACGCATAGTCGTAGCGGTCGGCGAGATGGTGGTGAATCCAGGGGGCGAGCGGACCGTCCGTGACCTCCACTCGGCGCACCAGCGACAGGGCCCCGGTCTTCGGCACCGTCGTCGGTGTGGCGCCGACCCGCACCCGGCGATACACGAGCCGCGCGCCGAGGTGGGTGGCGTCGACGGCTGCCGCGACCGCCGGATACACCTCCTCCGGGACGAGAACGGTGCGCCCGAGGCCGCCGAGGACCCGCTCGATGGGGCCGGTCCACTCGGAGTGCTCGTCCCGGACCGCGATCAACTCGCCCGCGAACGGTACGGCGTCATCGGGGATGCCGGCGGCGGAACAGATCGACTCGCGGGCGCGCAGCAGTCCCGGATCGATGTTGGAGCGTCTTCGGGCGACGATCTCCCGATCGGTGATGAGCTCGGCGCGCTCCTTCTGCGCGGTGCCGCGCTGTTCGGCGAGGGGGTAGCGGTCACCGAACCGCTCCTCGTGGGTGGTGGACGCCTGCCGCAACTGATCCTCGAGTTGCCCGCGCAACCGTGCGAACTCTTCGGCGGTCCCGGGAACGGTTCCCTCCCAGGCCGACACCGCCTCGGCGATCCGATCCCGCCTGGCACGCACCCGGGCCAACGTCTTCAGTTCTGCGTCTCGCTGCGCGTGGAGGGTGGCCAGCCGGCCGCCCCCGATGCCCTCGAGTTTCACGGTCAGATCGAGGGTTTCCTGGCGGGCGCGTTCGGCCGCTGCCGTGGCCTCGGCCGCGCCCGACTCCAGCAGGGGAGTCAGGGCGTGGCGTTCGGTGCGATCACCGCACAGCAGCGACAGCGTCATCTCGGCGTGAACCGCCCCGAGATGCGCGTTCTCCTCCTCCGTGTCCCGCAGGGCCTGAAGGCCGCGGCGCCGCGTGTCGGCCAGGTCGACGAGCGGTGTGAGCATCTCGACCTGAAGCCGTGCGTCGACGACGACGCGGTGGGCCTCCTGCAGATCGTGGAACTGGTTGACCGCGCGCTCGGCCATCGCGAACGTGCTCGGGGTGTCGAGCATGTAGTCGCGGAACAACTGGTCGAGGCTGCCGAGGCTTTTCGCGGACAACGTGCGATGCAGCAGTCGCTGTGCACCTTCCGTCGAGATGCCCAGACGGGAGCGGAAACTGCGGGCGAACGGCGCGTACGTGGGGTTGACGGCCGCCTCCGGCCACCGCTTCCGGATTCCCCTCGTGTCGATACCGCGGGCCATGAACGCGCCGAAATCCGTCAGGTCCAGTTCGTGGTCGAGAATGAGATGGAGGTGGCTGACATCGCCCGCCGCGTTCTGCCCCCGCCCGAGATGCATGAGCTTGACGAGGGTGATCGGCGGATCGTCGGTGCCCACGCGGTAGGTCAGGGCGATGCCGCTCCACGTCGCGCCGGTGCGCAGGTACGACGCGACCAGCCCCTCCGTGTCCGCGCCCGCCTCCCTCCGCCACGCACCCCGGATGTACGTGACGAAGTTGCGCCCCGAGTTCGTGGCCTCCTGCGCGGCCGCGTTGAACCGCAGCTGATTGCCCGGGACCAGCACCGCCGAGATGGCATCGATGAGCGTGGACTTGCCGGAGCCGGAATTGCCGGTGATCAGGAAACCCTTGCGGGCCACCGCGAGATCGTGGTGGCCGTGCAACGTCCCCCAGTTGACGACCTGCACGCGCGCGAGTCGGCGTTGACCGGGATGGATCACGGTGTGCCCTCCTCCAGAATCCGCCGGAACTCCGCCTCGACGAGAGCGACCTGTTCGGCGTCGAACAGCTGCCGCAACACCGGGGAGACCTCCATCCGATCGTCGGTCGAGGTCTTGGTGAGCAGCGAATACTTGTCGAGTTTCTTCCACGACGCGTTGATGCGCTTCGCGTAGCCGGCGGGGTCGGTGTCGCTCGCCGCGCGATACATCTCGAGCTGTTCGCGCAGTTCGTCGAGATCGACGATCACCCGTTCACCCGGCTGCGCGCGCAGCAGACGTTGGCGCAACGCGAGCAGCATGACCGTGTCCATGAAGGTCAGACGCTCGGTGCGCAGCACCGTGGGAGTACTGGCGTCGCCGGTTTCGGCGGGGCGGGTGAACGCCAGCTCGTTCTCGTCGTCGATGACGAGAACGAGAAACACGTCGGCGAGCCGGGACCGGAGGAGGCGCTCGTCCCGGATCACCGCGCGCCACACCTCGGGATGCTTGGCCGCGGTGACGAGCGGGCCCTTGAGCAGTTGCACGAAGGCGCGCCGCGTCTCCACATCCAGTTCGCCGGTGTCTCCGGGGTACTGGCCGCGGGTCGTCGGCTCGTCGGTCATGTCGGGCTCCCCGTGGGTTCGAATGCCGGCCGGGTGGTGAACTCGTCGGCCGCCGGATCGAACAGGCGACGCCGAATCGTCGCCCGGCGTGCGACGCCGGCTCCCGACACCCACTGAATGTCCTCGGTGCCGTCGATCGCGTGCCCGTGGTGGGTGGCAAGGACCATCAATCCCACCGCGCTCGCGAGTCCCTGAGTGGCGGGGTAGTCGCGCAGGACGTCACCGATCGTGGCGCGACCGTGCACCCGCAGAGTGGCCGCGACGTTGTCGGACAATTCGTCCATGTCGATCTCGGATTCTCGGACGAGCCTTCGGAGTTCGTCGAGATCGACGGTGCCGGCGTCGTGGGTGAGCACCGGTTCGGTGACGAGGTTGTCGGCGGGGTTGTGCAGGCGCAGAGCTGCGACCGATTCGAGGGTCATACCCACCCGCACCAGGTCGAGGTCGAGCAGGTCGTAGGGCCTACGACGTTTGGCCACGGCGACGGCACTCTGCTGCGCGGTGCGCAGCAACCGCTGCAGCCTGCGGTGTTCCTCGTAGTGACGAGACTGGACGAAGTGACGCAGCGACCGGGACAGCGAGGTCATCGTCGAATGCACCTCGGAGCCTGCCGTTTCCATCTCCGTCAGCAACGTCCGGAACCGTAACCTCTGATCGGTGGTCAGCATCGCGGCGAACGGCCGCTGCAGCACCGCGTCGATCCACTCGTCGATCTGCGACGACCGGGCCGGATCGAGAATCATGTCGTAGAACGCGGTGAAGCTGCGGCCGGCATCGGAGTCCCCGATCAGGTCGACGCCGCGGAAAACATCTCCCAGGGTGTCGCCGCGGTCACCGTCGTCGTCGAGGATGCGCGCCCGCAGATCACGGTTGAGTTCCTCCAGTTCGGCGCGGACCCGGGCGAAGTCCGCGGGGACCTCCGAGGCCAGCGCGAGAATCTCCGCGGAACGCTCGACGGCACGATCGCCGTCGAGGACCGGGAAAACCCCCGACTCCACCGCCGCGATCTGCTGATCGATCGCCGCCCGTTCGGTCAGCAGCGCGGTGAGACGAGTTTCCTTGCGCGGATCGGAATCCCGGGCCAGAGCCTGCAACTGGGTGGAGAGCGTGGTCAGGCGGGATTCGGTGGCCGAACTCGCCTGACTGGTGAAATTCGCGACGAACACCATCGCGGCGAACGCGCCCTCGGTCGGCTCCAGAGTCTCTTCACGGGTACCGAGCGCTGCGCGGCGGAGCAGATAACCGGACCGCACCCACTCGGTGCAGTACGCCTGACCGGTGCGCGGGAAGTCGAGGCCCTCGTCGCGCATCGTCTGAAGGTCGGAGTCCAAGCGGGCGAACAGTTCCGGAGCGGGGAGGCGGCGCGTCCCGTGGTCGAAGTGCCGGCCCAGCAGCGCCAGAATCGCCGGCGCCGTGTCGGCCCGCAGCAGCGTCCACGCGGCATGGTCCTGGCGCAGGCGAAGAAGCCGATGGACGTCGGCGGCGATGGACATCGGACTCCTCTCGTTTCAGTCGGTCAGTCGTTCCCGGCCACCGGTCAGATCTGCCAGCTCGGCGGCCACGCGACCCGCCTGCCAGCCGTGCGCATTGGTGACCGAATGCGACGTCGTGACGACCGACGGGAACTGCGCCTCGAACACCGAACCCACCGCCTCGCTGCGTTCGGCCATGATCGGCACCAACTCTTTGCCGTATTGGCTGGACGCATCCCGGCCGGCCTGATCCCGGGCGATCGCCAGCCGTTCCCCGATCCGGGTGGCAAACGCGAGGAGGAACGAGCGACGGAAACTGGGGGTTCGCTTCACCCGGTCACCGCCCGCCTCGCTCAGCGCGTGTGACGCCTGAACCAGAAGTGAGGTGAACAGCATCTCGCAGAGATCGAGATCGATCGGCATCCCGACCGTGCTGACGAGGCCGAATCGTTGATGCCAGATGACGCGGACGCTGTTGCTGTCAGCCACACACTGCAGTAGCTGCACCTTCGCCTCGGGGTACGGGTTGTCGACGAGCAGCCGGCGGGTGACGACCCGATCACGCAGCGAGGTGTGCGCGGCGGCGTCGACGACGGCGCTGTCGATGGCATAGCGAGTCATCAGATCCTGCGCCTTCGCCGAGAGCGTTTCCGCCTCCTCCGCGTACGGAGTTGCTTCGGCCTTCGCCAGCAGACCGCGGATGCGGGCCAGGATCTTGGGTTCGGGCCCTCGGGAAGCAGATGACGAGGCAGCCGTTCCCTCGCTCCAGTTCGCCGGGGCCGCGAGCAGCGGCGTCAGCGGTATCAGGTAACTGCAGTAGCCGAGGAACGACAGGATTGCCGTCCAGGTGTCGGTGGGGTCGGCGTTCTCCGAGGCACACCACGCGGACAGGTAGCCGCGGGCGGGTGCGCTGTCCGGTGCGATACCCAGCTCGTCGAGCTGGTCCCGCCACTGAGCCGGCGCGGTCTTGTGCGCCGACGTGCGGCCCGCGTGCGCACCGATCACCGTGACCGTCAGCCGAGCCGCGCGTGTGCCGAATTCCCGGCGCACCGCGTGCACGAATTCCGTCGGCTGCCACCCCGTGCCGAACACGTGGTCCATCGACCCGTCGAGGATCCGGGAGACCCAGTCCAGAACAGGGTCCGCGAACCGGGAACCCTCGAGATCGGCCAGCTGACGGACCGTCCGCCGCAGTGACTCGGGATTCGCCGAGGGCCCGTACGCGAACTCGATTCCCGCGAACACCAAGGATTCGGCACCCTCGACCTCGGGACGGGGTGCACGCTGCTCCCTGGCATTGCCACGCTGCTGCTTCTTGCGTTTGCGTGCAGCGCGGTTCTGCTGACTGTTCCGGCTCACTGTGCACTCCTCACTCGAACAGGCTGCGGATGTCGTCGGCGTCGAGGGTGGAGCTGAGCAGGGTGTCGGCGTCCATGACGCTCGCGAACAGCGCCGACTTCTTCTCCTTCAGCGCCATCACCTTGTCTTCGATGGTGTCCTTCGCGATCAGCCGGTACACCATCACGTTGCGGGTCTGCCCGATACGGTGCGCCCGGTCGACGGCCTGCGCCTCGGTGGCCGGGTTCCACCAGGGGTCGAGGATGAAGCAGTAGTCGGCCTCGGTGAGGTTCAGCCCGAAGCCGCCGGCTTTGAGGCTGATCAGGAACACCGGGGCGTCGCCCTCCTTGAAATCGCGGAGCACGTCGCCGCGGCGCCGGGTGCCGCCGTCGAGGTAGGCGTGCGCGATGCCCGCGTCGTCGAGGCGATCGCGGACCTTCCCCAGGAACCCGGTGAACTGGCTGAACACCAGCGCCCGGTGGCCGCCGGCGACGACGTCGGCGAGCTGTTCGAGCAGCGCGTCGACCTTGGCGGACGGGACGTCCCGGTACTCGTCGTCGACCAGTCCGGCGTCGAGACTCAGCTGCCGCAGCAAGGTCAGCGACTGCAGGATCGTGAAGCGGTTCTTGTCGACGTCGGCGAGCAGACCGAGAATCTTCTGCCGCTCACGCTGCAGGTGGGTGTCGTAGATCTTGCGGTGCTTCGCGTGCAGGTCGACGTCGAGCACCTGCTCCTGCTTGGCCGGAAGATCCTTCACCACTTGCTCTTTGGTGCGGCGCAACATCAGCGGTTTGACGCGGCGGCGCAGCTGCGCGAGGAGTTCGGCGTCGCCCTGCTGCTCGATCGGCCTGCGGTAGTAGTCGGTGAACCGGGCCGGATTCGGGAAGAGTCCCGGGGCGGTGATGGAGAGCAGCGCCCACAACTCCATCAGGTTGTTCTCCATCGGCGTGCCGGTGATCGCCAGCTTGAACGGGGCCTCCAGCCGGCGGGCGCACTGGTAGATCTTCGACTTGTGGTTCTTGGTGAACTGCGCCTCGTCGAGGATCAGCCCCGACCACGTGCATCCCGCGTACGCCTCGAACTCCAAACGGAACAGGGTGTACGACGTGACGACGACGTCGGCGCCCTGCACCAGATCGTCCAGCGGAACCTTGCGTCGTTTCAGGGTGTCGCCGATCGCGACGACCTGCGCGTCCGGGGCGAAGCGCGCCGATTCGGACTCCCAGTTCGACACGACACTGGTGGGGGCCACGATGAGGAACGGCGGCGCGGCCGGATTCGACTGCCGTGCATGGCAGATCAGTGCCAGCGCCTGCAGGGTCTTGCCGAGCCCCATGTCGTCGGCGAGGATGCCGCCGAGCCCGTGCTCCCAGAGGAACGCCAGCCAGCGGAACCCCTCCAGCTGATACGGGCGCAACTGCGCGTCGAGCGTGCCCGGGACGTCGACCCGGTGGACGGTGCCCGGGGCCAGCAGGCCGTCCACCTGCTGCCGCCACGCCTTCGCCTGGCGCTCCACGGTGCCGAGGGCCGCGAACTCGTCCCACAGGCTCGCCTGGAACCGGCTGAGCCGCAGCGTTCCGTCGGCGCGGTCGTGGAGGGCGCGGGCCTCGTCGATCAGCTTCCGCAATGTGTGGAGTTCGGGCTTGTCGAGGGAGAAGTAGGCGCCGTCGGGCAGGAGCAGTTCGGACTTTCCGGCGCTGAGCGCGGAGAAGACCTGGTCGAACGGGACGTCCCGGCCCTCCACGGTGAGGGTGACACCGAGGTCGAACCAGTCGGTGCTGCCGGTGGACGCCGTGGTGGAGACCCCGATGGCGAGCGAATCGCCGGCCTCGCGGTAGTCGGCGCGGTCGCCGGAGACGTCGATGGACACGTCGGTCTTGCCGTCGAGCAGGGGCACGACCTCGGTGGTGAACCGCATCGTGTCGAGTCCGCGCAGCAGCGTCGACTCGGGGCTTTCCGACCCCAATCCGTATCTGCTCCAGTCGATGTCGAGTTCGGCGAGCAGGGCCCGTTCGCGGGCGTCGTCCCGGAACTCGTCACCGGACGTCCGTGCCGTGAGCGGCGTGCGGTGCTCGTCGTCCCCGACGGTGTACAACCATTCCCAGTCGACGGTGACCTCGTGGTCGGGCAGATACGTGGCCCGCAGCGTCAGGGTGGGTGCCGAGATCGCGGGTGGGACGAACGAGCCGTCCGAGGAGATGACCGTGGTCAGGTTGCGCAGCTTCGGCAGGAACTCCGTCAGGAACCGGGGCTCCTCGGAATCGGGAACCTCGATGCGGGTGCGGCGGCGCGTCAGGTCCTGCAGGGCCGCGGGTGCGGGGGAGCCGAGCCGGGCGAGCTGAATGCGTTCGTCGGCGTCGACGTAGAACAGGCCGTGCGCGCGGAGCCCGATGAAGCCCACGGCCGACGGGTCGACCCGCTCGCCGTCGACGACGATCACCGCTTGCACGATCAGCGCGTCGAGGTCGTGGTTCCGGGTGACGTCGAGGCAGATCTCGGCCGAGCGGTAGGGGGCGAGTGCGCCCAGGCGCTTCGAGGAGTGGAGGAGCTCGACACCCACCCTGGCCGCCTCGTCGAGCAGCGACCACAGCTGGCGGCTCGGAAAGACACTGAGGTCGAGGTCGGTGTGGTTCTGCCGGCGGTAGTTCATGCCCCCACCGGCCAGCAGATGGATCTCGTGCAGCACACGGATCTGCTCGGCGGGATGCTGGAAGTGGCTGCCCAGCTTGTTCCACGCCAGCCCGCCGACGATCCAGCCCTTCGAACCGGGCTGGACCGGCTTCACCAGCAGCTGAGGTGCCGAGTCCCCGGCCGACGCCTGGACCCGGAACTGGACGGCGAGCGGCGACCGGCGGCCGGAATCGCCGAACGGATCGGCCGGGGTGAGCAGCGAGCTCAGCGATCCGTCCCAGGAGGCTGTGACAGGCGCCTGCGCATCCGACGCCGCCTGACGCATCGCCGTGATCAGCAGGGCCGCGACGTGCTTGCAGTTCATCCCGACCGGACACGTGCAGATTCCGTACCGGTACACCGTGCGGCCGGGAACGGGCGCAACGAACGCCGACGCCGAGTACGGCTCCCTCGCCGTGCCCGCCACCTCACCCCACAGCTCCTTGGCCGCCGGATCCCACGACATCTCGATGACTGCGTGGTCGCGGGCGTACTGCTCGCCGCGGGTGTACGTGGTGGTTCCGAGGACCGCCTTGATCGACGCCACGTCGATGTCGCGGAACTCCCCAGGCAGCATGCCGACAGAGTAGTCAACCGCTCCGACAGGTCCCTGGGGTGCGGTGACCCTCACCCCAGGGTTACTGGTCGCGCCCGTCGCGCGGCCGCAGACTTCGGTGCGTCGGGGGAACCCCATGGATCGGAGAAACATCATGGCCGAGATGGTCGAAGCACCGCAGAAACACCGCTCCGGCGGCGTCGCCAGAACACTGATCACCGTGTACGGAACGGTCGTGTACGTCACGTTCCTGGTCGTGTTCCTGTACGCGATCGGATGGGTCGAGGGCCTCGTCGTGCCCCACACGATCAACGACGGTCCCGCCGCCCCCGTCGCGGTCGCGGTGGTCGTCGACGTGGCGCTACTCATGATTTTCGCGATGCAGCATTCGGTGATGGCCAGGCCCTGGTTCAAGAAGCGCTGGACGAAGATCGTCCCGGAACCGATGGAGCGCTCGACCTACGTCCTGTTCGCCACGGCCGCTTTGGCGCTGATGATGTGGCAATGGCGTCCGCTGCCCGACCAGATCTGGCACGTGGAGACGAGCTGGGTCCGCGTCGCGATCTACGTCGTGTCCCTCGGCGGGTGGGCGCTCGTGCTGGCCGCGACGTTCGCCATCGACCACTTCGATCTGTTCGGGGTGCGCCAGGTGCTGCGGAACCAGAGCGGGAAGCCGGCTCTGCCCAGCGCCTTTCGGACACCGATGCTGTACCGGGTGATCCGGCACCCGCTGTACGCCGGTTTCATCATCGCGTTCTGGGTGGCGCCGACGATGACCTGGGGGCGTCTGCTGTTCGCCGTCGGCACCACCGGTTTCATCCTGGTCGCGGTGCGTTTCGAGGAACACGACCTGATCGACACGTTCGGCGACGACTATCGCACCTACCGCACGCGGGTGCCGATGCTCGTCCCGAGGTGCGGCGCACAGCCGCGGTAGTCACAGACCGCCGGCGACGGCGATGGTCGTGGCGGTGACGTAGGACGCCTGATGGGACAGGGCCCACAGCACCGCCTCGGCGATCTCCTCGGGTGTCGCGACCCGGCCGAGGGGGATCCGACCGGCGACCCGTTCGGGTCGCCCCGGGTCGCCCGCGGCCGCGTGGATGTCGGTGTCGGTGGTGCCGGGAGCGACGCCGACGACCCGGATGTTCGCGCTCGCCAGTTCCCGCCCGAGCCCCGTCGTGAGACTGTCGACGGCCGCCTTCGAGGCCGCGTAGCCGACGTATTCGCCGGGTGCCCCGGTTCCCGCCGCGACCGAACTGAGGTTGACGAGCACGCCGGGGCGCCCCGCCCGGACCCAGTGCTCGGCCGCCGCGCGGGCGTAATTGATCGTCCCGAACACGTTGACGTCGAACACCTCCCGCAGCGACGCGTCCGTGGTGGTGAGGAAGGGACCGAGCGGACCGGTGGTCCCCGCGTTGTTGACCACCGCGACCAGTTGCCCGCGTTCGTCGGCCGCGCCCACCACCGCCGCGGCCAGTGCGGCGTCGCGCACATCGGCACGCACGGCGGTGGCGCGGATTCCGCACTGGTGCACGAGGTGGTCGGCGGCCTCCTCGTCGTTCTGGTAGGTGAACGTCACCTGATAGCCGCGACGGACGGCCAGACGCACGACGGCGGCGCCGATGCCGCGCGATCCACCGGTGACGAGGATGTGTTCGCTCACCATCCGAGCGTATCCGGGTGGGCGCGGTCAGCGCGTGGGCCTGCCGAACGTGATGCTCGGCGCCGTCACCGTGATCGACGCGATCCGGACCGCGAGACCGGGAGGCGTCGGAGGCTCGGCATCGATGACCGTGGGGTGATAGTCGACCTGCTCGGGCGCCGGACGGGCCGGCCCGAAGACACTCCGGACCACCCCCATCGGCGTGCGGGCGATCGCGTCGGCCGACTGCTGGATCTGCTCGAGCGTCCGGAACATCGTGTCGACATTCTCGGACTGCCTGCCCGTGCTCACCGCCTCCACCACCGGCCGCATCGTCCGCAGCAGGAACACGACCTCTTCGAGCAGTTCCTCGGTGAGCCGGAGGATGTGGAACGACGTCTTCGCCACCTCGATCGGCACGGTGACGGTGCACACGGCGACGCGGACGGGACCCTCCGCGGCGTCGGCCGCCCTCCGGTACGCGTCCTCGACCACCGGGGCGACACACGAGGGCACGAAGCGGGAAACGAATGTCACGGGTCGACCCCCTCGCGGCACGGCGACTTGTTTGCCGGGGAGGCTACCGCCCCGGCGGGCGCCACGCAGGACGAGCACTTACTCCGGAAGCAGGGTGCGGACGGCGTCGATGGTGTCGGCGTCGGCGGCCGCCTTGTCGGGGCGATACCGCAGGACGCGCGCGAACCGCAGGGCGAGCCCGCCGGGGTAGCGGGAGCTGACCTGGACGCCGTCGAATTCGATCTCCACGACGAGGTCGGGGTGCAGGTACACGGTGTGGTCGTCGCGGTGGCGTTCGTGGCGGGGGAATTCGTCCGTCTGCCACTGCAGCAGCGCGTCGGTGAGGCCCTTGAACGTCTTGCCCACCATGATCGGTGCGCCGCCGTCCGGGTCGCGCGCCCCGAGGTGCAGGTTGGACAGGTATCCGGTGCGCCGCCCGTATCCCCACTCCGCGCCGAGCACCACCAGGTCGAGGGTGTGCTCCGGTTTCACTTTCTGCCAAGCGCGGCCGCGTCGTCCCGCCGCGTACGGGGCGGTGAGCGACTTGACCATCACACCCTCGTGCCCGGCGGCGAGTGCGTCGTCGAAATGAGTTGCGGCCCGGTCGCTGTCGGGCCGGATCAGGCTGGGGATGCGGTGTTGCGGAGCGACCCGTTCCAGGGCGTCCAACCGCTGCTCGAGGGGTGCGTCCAAGAGGTCGACGCCGTCGAGATGCAGGCAGTCGAAGAAGTACGGGTGCAGCAGCAGGTCGCGGGAGGTCTCGGCGCCGAAGCGGCTCATCGTCTCCTGGAAGGGCCGCGGCCTGCCGCTGTCGGTGAGCGCCAGCGTCTCCCCGTCGAACACCGCCGACGTGCAGGGCAGGCCGGCGACGAGTGCGACCAGTTCCGGCACGCTGCCGGTGATCTCCCGCAGGGTGCGGGTGAAGATCCGCACCTCGTCGCCGTTGCGGTGCACCTGGATCCGCGCGCCGTCGAGTTTGTATTCGACGCTGACGTCGCCGCCGAGTTCGGTCCACGCGTCGGCGAGGGATTCGGCGGGGGAGGCCAGCATCGGCCGCACCGGACGTCCCACCTCCAGCCGGAACGCGGTGAGCGCGTCGACCCCGCCGCCGAACGCCGCGACCGCGGTCGCGGGCAGCCGTCCCGACAACATGAACGCCCGGCGCACCGGTTCGACGGGAAGATCGGCGGCCGCCGCGATCGCGTCCGTCATCACGCCCTCCAGTGCGCCCTGGCGGAGGTCGCCGGTGACCAGCCGGATCAGGAAATCCCGCTCGTCGGTGGTGGTGCGGGAGAACAGGTCCGCGAGCAGTTCACGCCTGCGTACCGCCGACCCGGAGCCGGTGACCTCGGCGACGGCGGAGACGGTCCCGTCGACCTCGGACACCGTGACCGACCCGGCGTCGACGGGCGTCGCCGGAATGTCCGCGACTGTCCGCCAGCCGATTCCGATCCGGCCCTGCCGGAGCTCCCCGGACAGCCACGCGACCACCGGCTCCACCTCGGACGGCTCCAGCCGGGTGAGGACCTCGCGGAGCGCCCCAACCTTCACCTTCCGCGACCGGCTGGCACCCACGTCCCGGGACGTCGCGACGATCTGCGAGAACAGCACACCCCGACGGTAGCGGGACGGTGTCGTGGGCGGTCAGAATCCGGCTGATCCGAACACTGGGCCGACCGGCCCGCCGTTCCTAGGCTGGGCGAATGAGTACTGCGCGACGCCGCCCACTGAAGACGGTGACGGGAGTCAGCGGCGCCGTCAGCACCTATGCGGCGGCGATCGACCCGCAGCAGTCGACCGTCACCTCCTCGATCGAGATCGCGAAGATCGCGGAGGCGAACAAGTTCGACGCGCTGTTCGCCGCCGACCTGCTCAGCTTCGGGGCGCAGGGCGCGATCGGCGCGCAGGAACCGCTGATCTTCCTGTCCGCGCTGAGCGCCGTGACCTCGCACGTCGGGCTGATCGCGACGGTGACCACCACGTTCCACCACCCATACAACCTCGCGCGGCTGTTCGGCACCCTCGACCACGTGAGCAACGGTCGCGCGGCCTGGAACGCCGTGACGTCGTCGCTGGGTGAGGAGAACTACAGCGACCGCGACCTCCCCAGCCCCGAGGAGCGGTACGCCCGGGCAACGGAATCCCTCGAGGTCGTCAACGCACTGTTCGACAGCTGGGAACCCGGGGCGCTCACGTCCGACGGAGCCGGAGGAACCAGACTCGACACCGACCGGGTGCGGCCGATCGACCATGCGGGCACCTATTTCACGGTGAAGGGTCCGCTCAACATCCCGCCGCTGCCGCAGCGCCGGCCCGTGCAGTTCCAGGCCGGCCAATCCGCGGCCGGCGTGGAACTCGGCGCCCGCTTCGCGGAGGTGGTGTTCACGTCGCTGCCCACCCTCGAGGACGCCGTCACCTACACCAAGAGCATCCGGGCGCGGGCCGCCGAACTCGGCCGCGCCGACGGACTGCCCCTCATCATGAGTTCGTTCCACGCCACCTACGGCGCGTCCGAGGACGAGGTGCGGCGGCTGGTCCGGGAGCAGGAGGAGGCCACCGACCTCGACGCGGGCCGGATCCGGCTCGAGGACATGTTCGGTGGCGACATCGACCTGTCCGGACTGCCGCTCGACAAACCGATCCCGGCCGACGTGCTGCCCGACGTCGGATCGGTGAACCGTCGCCGCGGCCGGGTCGAGATCTTCAGCCGTCTCGCCGCGTCCGGGCGGACGCTGCGTGAGCTGATCATCGCGTCCAAGGACACCGGCCACTGGGCGGTCGCGGGAACACCCGAGCAACTCGCCGACGCCGTCCAGGAACGCTACGACGCCGGTGTTCTCGACGTCATCTCCCTCGGTGGGCTCGCCGACGAACGAACCCGGGACTTCGTCGTCAACGGGTTGCTACCCGAACTGCGGCGGCGCGGAATCGTCGGCCACGACTACGTGGCCGGCACGTTCCGGGACAACCTCGAACTGCCGCCGCTGCCGGCCCGCTAGTTCTCCACCGGGGTGCCGTCGACGACGATCCGCACACGGTCCGGGTAGAACGAGACGTGGTCGTCGATGCCCGACGCCTCCGCGGTGGTGAACGGGTAGAACCAGGCGGCGTCCTCCACCGAATCGGTGCTCTCGGTCCCGGTGAACGACAGATACGACGCCGTCCCCTTGTACGGGCAGGACGTCCTCGTGTCGGAGGCGGTGAAGAACTCGGACCGCACGTCGATGCGGGGAACGTAGTAGCGCACCGGCAGCGACGTCTCGAACAGCAGACGCGGACGGACCGTGTCGGCGACGAGGGTGTCGCCGACGAAGACCTCCACGTGCCGCGACGACGGCAGCACATCCACCCGGACGTACGGGTCGCGGGCGTGGACGAACACCTGCTGATCCTCCTCGTACCAGGCGTCCATCCGGTGCCAGTAGAACGCGACGTATGTGCTGAGGTCGAGGGAATCCGCGAGTTTCTCGTCGTAACCCCACACCGACTGCTCGGCACGACGGTCGCCGACGACGAGGTCCCAGTACCGCGCCTTGCCCTTCCACGGGCAGGTGGTGGTCGCGCCGACGGGCTCGAGGACGTCGAAGTTCACGTCGTCGCGGGGGATGTAGTAGACGGGCAGGTGTCCCTTCTCGAACAGGTACACCGACCGGGTGGTGTCGGCGACCGCCTGACCGCCGAAGAACACCCGGATGCGCTTGCGATTGGGTTCGATCGAGATGCGGCCGTTCTCCGCGACCTCCTGAGAAGCGGCGGCATGCGTGAGGGCTGTAGACATCACTCCATGGTGGCACCTTCGGCGCCCCGTGCGCTTAAGGAGTCTCTGGACTCGTCAACCACGCACGGGCGCGAAGCGCGGCGATGCCGGCGGTCACGACCCACACCGTGAACGGGTAGAGAGCCAGGCGTTCGGTGATTCCGAACGGTCCCTCGCGGAGGAGGATCGCCGCCATCCCGACGATCCCGACCAGGCAGCACAGGCCGGTCCACAGTGCGAAGAGACGCCACCGCCCGTACAGCCCGACCGCGACGACGATCATGGCGGCGTTGCGCGCGACGAACGTCGGGGTCGCGACGACCTGATGGAGGTGGGCGTCCACGTCGATCGGAACCAAACCCGTCAGCGCGGCGCTGACCGCGGCGATACCGAACAGGGCCAGCGCGACGTGTCGGAGAAGGCCCGGCGGGAGGAAGCCGCGCAGGCACACCGCCCCCACGAGGATGAGCACCCCGGTCAGCACGAAGGCACTGTTGATCACCGCGTGCAGCGGCGAGCACAGCCGGACGGCCTCGACCTGGGCCGCCGACCCGTCGCAGCCCGTGACACCCAGATTGCTGACGGAATTCGTCCGCACCCGGTACGGCCGCGGCCAGGCCCGCGCGGTCACGACCTCCGCGAGGAAATACAGTGCGATCAGCACCCACGCAGCGCCACCCACCCGCACGGCCAGCTGTCGCCGGGCGGGTGCAGACGTTCGCACGACGCTCACCCCTCCGTACCGTACCGGCTCACGGAGTGGATTGTTGACAATCTTCGGGGGCGGCTCGACGATGTAGCCATGGCCCCGCTGACGACGATTCCGGTTGCTGACTCCGAGGGCAGGGCCGCGCGTGGCTGAGCTGACGCGCCCCGCCGCCGACCTGCATGCCGAACTCGCCGAGCTGGGCATCGACCTCGACACCGGAACGCGCCGGCGCGCCGAGTACTCCTTCGACGCCTCCAATTACCGGGTGCCGCCGCTGGCCGTGGCGTTTCCGCACACGCCCGCCGACGTGGTGGCGATCGTGCGGGCCTGCACCGACCGCGGCATCCCCGTCACCAGCCGCGGCGGCGGCACCTCGCTCGCCGGCAACGCGATCGGCAGGGGAGTGGTGCTCGACTTCTCCCGGCACATGAACCGGGTGCGGGCCGTCGACGCGTCCGCCCGCACCGCCGTCGTCGAACCCGGCATCGTGCTGACGGACCTGCAGAAGGATGTGCAACTGGCGACGGGCGACGCGTTCACCTTCGCGCCGGACCCGTCCAGCAAGTCCCGCGCGACGGTCGGCGGCGCCATCGGCAACGACGCCTGCGGCAACCACTCCGTCCGCTACGGCCGCACGTCCGATCACGTCGTCGCACTCGACGTGGTGACCGCGAGCGGGCACCGGCTGACCGCCACCCGCGACGGGCTGCGGGCCACCGATCCCGACGACACGCCCGCGGTGGGCGAGGCCGCGCGGATCACCGCCGGACTCGACGAGCTGACGCGGGAGCATCTCGGCGACTTCCGGCTCGAGCTCGGCCGCATCCCACGCCAGGTGTCCGGATTTCACCTGGCGAACCTGTTGCCCGAGAACGGATTCGACGTGGCCCGCGCCCTGGTGGGAAGCGAGGGGACGTGCGCGGTGATCGTGGCCGCGACCGTCGCGCTGGTGCCGGTGCCGCCCGCGGCGATGCTGCTGTGCCTCGGATACCACGACCTGGTGGACGCGGCCCGCGACAACGCGATCATCCTCGACTATTCGCCCGCCGCCATCGAGGGCATCGACTCGGCGATCGTCGACACCATGCGGCACCTCCGCGGCGCCGACTCCGTGGTCGGGCTGCCCGACGGTCAGGCGTGGCTGTACGTCGACCTCGACGGCGAGGACCTCGCGGAGGTCGAACTCCGCGGGGCAGAACTGGTTTCGAAGCTGCGCGCGGCCGGACGCCTCGTCGACTCGCGGGTGGTCGGGGACCCGGCGGAACGTGCGTCGCTGTGGCGGGTCCGGGAAGACGGCGCCGGACTGTCCGCCCGGCTCGTCGAGGGCGGCGAATCCTGGACGGGCTGGGAGGATGCCGCCGTCGCACCCGATCAGCTGGCCGACTACCTCGTCGACATCAAGGCGCTGCTCGCCGAATTCGACCTCACCGGGGTGATGTACGGGCACTTCGGCGCCGGCTGCATGCACATCCGCATCAACTTCGATCAGCGCACCGACGAGGGCCGGGACGTGATGTCGCGGTTCATCCATCGCGCCGCCGAACTCTGTGTGCGGTTCGGCGGATCGATGTCCGGTGAGCACGGCGACGGCCGCGCCCGGTCGGCGCTGCTGCCGATGATGTACACGCCCACCATGATGGCGGCGTTCGCCACATTCAAACGGCTGTGGGACCCGGCGGCCGTGCTGAACCCCGGCAGCATCGTCGAGCCCGAACCGCTGCTCGGCAACCTCGCGCTCGACGGCGTGAATCCGCGGGCGTGGCAGACCAGTTTCGACCTCACCCCCACCAGCGACGTCCCCGTCGCACCGTTCGTGCATGCCGTCCAGGGGTGCATCGGGGTGGGCCGCTGCCGCGCGTCGACCGGCGGGGTGATGTGCCCCAGCTATCGCGCCACCGGGGACGAGAAGGACTCCACCCGGGGACGGGCCCGCGCCCTGCAGGAGATGGTGCGCAACTCGCCGACCGTCGCCGACGGCTGGCGGTCCGAGGACGTCAAGGAATCCCTCGACCTGTGCCTGTCCTGCAAGGCGTGCTCCACCGACTGCCCCGTCGGCGTCGACATGGCCACGTACAAGTCCGAGTTCCTCGACCACCACTACCGGGGGCGGGTGCGGCCGCTGTCGCACTACTCGCTCGGCTGGCTGCCGGTGTGGCTGAAGGTCGCGGAACGCTCGGCACCCGTCGTGAACCGGCTCACCGCCGGCCGGCTCGCGAAGGTCGCGGCCAGGCTGGGCGGTCTCACCCCGCACCGGTCGATGCCGGAGTTCGCGTCCCGCAAGCAGATCCGCCGCGAGGTGGGGGAGACGTCGCGGGACGCCGCCGCGGACGTCGTGATGCTCGCCGACACGTTCACCCGCGGGTTCCGCCCCGAGGTGGTCGGGGCCGCGTCACGGGTGCTCGCCGACGCCGGCCTGAGTTCGCAGTGCCGCAGCGACGTGTGCTGCGGGCTCACCTGGATCTCCACCGGACAGCTGAAACAGGCCACCAGGACACTCACCAGGGCTGCCGAACTCCTCGACGACGGCACCGACCGGCCCATCGTCGTCCTCGAACCGAGCTGCGCCGCCGCATTCCGCAAGGACCTGCCCGAACTCGTCCACACCGACGCCGCACGACGCGTCGCCGCCCGCATCCGTAGCTTCGCCGGCGCGGTGCTCGAACGCACCGAGGCCGGGTGGAGCCCGAGTGTGCCGGTGCCCGAAGACGTCACCGTGCAGACGCACTGCCACGAATACGCGGTGTTCGGCGCGGCGGCCCAGCGGAAGGCACTGCAGGCCGTCGGGGTTCCGCGCGTGCGGGAAGCCACCGGATGCTGCGGCGTCGCTGGTAACTTCGGATTCGAGGCCGACCACTACGACCTCAGCATGCAGGTCGCGGAGCAGGCACTCGCCCCCGCCCTGCGCGAGAGTCCCCAAGATGCAGTAATACTGACGGACGGATTCAGCTGCCACATGCAGGTGCGGCAACTCGATCCGAACCGATCATCGAAACACCTCGCCCAACTGCTCGACCCCGCACCACCGTCGAAACCCGATCATCAGAGCGGAGACTGAAATGTCGCAGTTGTCGATGACCAGTGACGAACGTCAGAAGTTCCTCGCCGACGTGCACGTGGGGGTGATCGCCGTCGACCGCGACGGACGCGCCCCGCTCGCCGTACCCATCTGGTACGGCTACGAGCCCGGCGGCCAACCGTACGTCTGGACCGGGCGCGGCTCGCTGAAGGAGCGGCTGATCCGCGCCGCAGGCCGCTTCAGCCTCGTCGCCCAGCACGAGAAGCCGCCGTACCGGTACGTCAGCGTCGAAGGTCCGGCGGAGTTCGACGAAGCACCCACCGCCGACATCGTCCGCGGACTCGCCGCCCGCTACCTCCCCGCCGACGAGGTCGACCCGTTCGTGGAGCAGGCGTACGACGACAACGCGATCATCATCCGCATGCGGCCGGAGCACTGGCTGAGCGTCGACTACGGCAAAGGCGCGTAGCGCCCGTGCGTGGTTGACGAGTCCAGGGACTCGTTAACCACGCACGGGCGATTCGGTTCACGGTGATTCTGAGGATGGCGAGGACGCCCAAAGTGCGGAAGCGTCGGAGGGCAGTTGTTCCGCCTCGACAGGAGCGCCCTTCATGACCGAACTTCTCGACCTGAGCACCGACGTCCTCGTCATCGGCGGCGGCCCCGCAGGAACGTGGGCGGCGCTGCGCGCACGCCAAGCCGGGGCGGACGTCGTCCTCGTCGACAAGGGGTACTGCGGAACCAGCGGCGCCACCGCGCCTTCGGGCACCGGCGTCTGGTACGTCGACCCCGACCCGTCCGCGCGGGCGAAAGCCAAAGCCAGCCGCGAAGCACTCGGCGGCCACCTCGCCGACCACCACTGGATGGACCGCGTCCTCGACCAGACGTACGCGAACATGAACCTGCTCGCCGAGGAGGGCCGGTACCCGTTCCCCGTCGACCCCGACACCGGCAGGCAGATCCGCACCGGACTGCAAGGGCCCGAATACATGCGACGCATGCGCGCGTGGGTGAAGAAGGCAGGCGTCCGGATTCTCGACCACTCACCGGCCCTCGAACTGCTCGTCGACACCGACGGCCGGGTGCGCGGCGCGGCGGGCTATCAGCGTCACGACGACCGCGACTACCGGATCAGCGCGGGCGCCGTCGTGATCGCGAGCGGCGGTTGTGCGTTCCTGTCCCGCGCGCTCGGCACGAACGTCGACACCGGCGACGGTGCGCTGATGGCCGCCGAGGTGGGCGCCACGTTCTCCGGCATGGAATTCTCCAACGCCTACGCGATCGTTCCCGCCAACTCCACCATCACCAAGACCGCCTACTACGGCTACGCCACGTTCTTCCACGCCGATGGGCGCGTCCTCGAGGGCGCCGGGTCCACCAAGGGGCGGTCGGTGATCGCGAAAACGTTGCTGTCCGAACCGGTGTTCGCCCAGCTCGACCGCGCCGACGACGAGGTGCAACGCCAGATGCGGCTCGGGCAGCCGAACTTCTTCCTGCAGTTCGACCGCCGCGGGATCAACCCGTTCACCGACCGTTTCGAGGTCAGCATGCTCGCCGAGGGCACGGTCCGCGGAACCGGTGGCATCGAGGTGGTCGACGACACCTGCGCCACCTCGGTGCCCGGGCTGTTCGCCGCCGGGGACGCCGCCACCCGTGAACGGATCTGCGGCGGCTTCACCGGCGGTGGCAGCCACAACTCGGCGTGGGCGATGTCGTCCGGCAGCTGGGCCGGAACCGGGGCCGCGCGATCTGCGCGAACCGAACGTCGGGTCGCGGCGGGCGAACTGCGTCCCGCCGGCGGGGCCGGGCTGCGCCCGACGGGGCGACCGGGGCTGGAGGCGTCCGCCGTCGTCGCGGCCGCGCAGGCCGAACTCATCCCGTACGAGAAGAACTACCTGCGGGACGGGGCCCGTGTGCAGGGTGCGCTCGGCGAACTGGAGTCGCTGTGGACGGAACTGTCCGCCGGCCTCGGCGGCGACTCCGGCGACGAGCGGGTGCGTGCCCGTCAGGCCGCCGCGATCACCGCGGTGGGCCGGTGGATGTACCACTCGACGCTGGCGCGGACGGAAACCCGCGGAATGAGCAAGCGCGCCGACTATCCCGACCTCGACCCCACCCAGCACCACCACATCCTCACCGGTGGGCTCGACGACGTCTGGACCTCGACCGCCGCGGTGCACGACGGGCTGTTGCGGGTGGCCTCGTGATCGAGGTTCTGCTGGCCGAGGCGTGCATCGGCTGCGACAAGTGCGTCGACGCCTGCCCCACCAACGTGTTCGACCGCACCGACACCGGGATCCCCGTGATCGCGCGGCAATCGGACTGCCAGACGTGCTTCATGTGCGAGGCGTACTGCCCGGTCGACGCGCTGTACGTCGACCCGCAGTCCACCCCGCTCGTCGACGGTCAGCGCATCCCGGAGGACCACATCGGCCGGTACCGCGAGAAACTCGGCTGGGGGAAGGGGCGCGCCGCCGGCTCGCTCACCGCGGTCGGGCCGTCCCTGCCGCACGGTGTGCCGCCGCCCAGGCTTCGCCCGTGAGTGCGTAACGAGTCCAGGGACTCCTTACCCACTCACGGGCGGCGGAGCCGCTAGACCGAAGTTACGGCTTTGAAGACGGACGAACCCCCGGTTGAGCTGGGGGTTCGTTG
>NZ_JARJBD010000552.1:0-391 GCF_029269925.1 Rhodococcus sp. T2V | reverse complement strand
ATCAGCGGTCCGTCGACGCCACCACACCCGGCGACACCACCCCCCGGATCATGCGTGAGACAGGGGCAAGGAGTCATACCGGGTCTGGCGACCGTAGCCCTTCTGTGAAGGACCGTAAATAACGTAACGACCACGTCACCACCGACATGTCCGTGTACACCGACGAAATCTTCGGACCCGTCCTGTCCGTGGTGCGCGTCGAGAGCTACGACGAAGCCCTCGAACTGGTGAACTCCAGCCAGTTCGGCAACGGCACCGCCACCACGTCACCACCGACATGTCCGTCTACACCGACGAAATCTTCGGACCCGTCCTCTCCGTCATCCGCGTCGACTCCTACGACGAAGCCCTCGAACTGGTGAACTCCAGCCAGTTCGGCAACGGCACCGCC
>NZ_JARJBD010000551.1:0-401 GCF_029269925.1 Rhodococcus sp. T2V | reverse complement strand
GGCGCGTACCCGGACGAAGAGAGCACCGGCGCAGCGAAATCCCGCTCGCGGGCCGTCGGCACCGACTGATCCCACCCAGGTCCACCGCCACGGTGCTGTCCCGGACCCGCATTGACGAGATCCGCGGCGATCTCCGTTACCCGCAGTTCAAGAGGAAGGGGCGGTCGAAGGATTCGGCGACCTACTTCTCGAACTGCTTCACCTACCGGGGTGGGCAGCTCCGGTTGGCCAAGCAGTCCGAACCGCTGGATATTCGGTGGTCGAGGCCACCGATCCCTACCTGGACTGGATCACTACGTGCGAGCAGTTGGCGCGGCGCGCCATCGTGGAGGGCGATCTCATATCTGACATCGATCCGCCGCGGTTCGCCCGGTTCGTGATCGGTGCCTTCACCGGTGTCC
>NZ_JARJBD010000550.1:0-404 GCF_029269925.1 Rhodococcus sp. T2V | reverse complement strand
TCACCGGGTACTCCCAGGGTGCGGACGCGGCAGGCGATCTCGCGTCGGCGATCGGAAACGCTCGAGGTCCGATCGAGGCGGATCGGGTCCTCGGGGTGGCGTTGCTCGCCGACCCGGGTGCCGGCACGCAGGGCAGATCGGCAGGAACGCCGAGGTCACGATGATGAACGTGGTGGAGCCGTCCCCGTCCAGTGACACGATCGACGTCAGCAACGCCGTACCGACGACCAGTTTCATCGGGTCGTTGCGGACGAACTTGAGGATCAGCCACATCCCAGCCGAAATCCACACCTCAGGCACACGGCACGAAAAATTGAGGCTAGCCTCGATCTCGCCGGTGATCTGCGAGGGCACCGGTGGGAGGTCACGCTGCTTGCGCCCGATCGTGGCCTCCACGTCCTGAC
>NZ_JARJBD010000549.1:0-413 GCF_029269925.1 Rhodococcus sp. T2V | reverse complement strand
ACTTTCCGTCGTTCATGAAGAAGGTCGAACGGGTGGAGCAGGAAGCGGACGAGAAACTCGAATGGAAGGCGCAGATCTTCCTGTCGCATCGCACCTGGGAGGCGTCGATCCTCGAGCAGGTCCCGGATGAGCGGATCGGTGCGTCCGGTGAGGCCGCATCGGTGTCACCGCTGCAGAAGGCGGCGCAGGGCTTGCTCGGCACCGTGACCGACAAAGCGATGTCCACCGTCTCCGACAAGGTGGCGGGCGCGACCGGCCGGTTGACCGACTACGCCACGTGTTCTCTCAGGACCCAACAGTGCATCGATATATCACCCGCCGGCCGATCAGGGAGATCGAGCCGATACGCGGGAAAATGTGTCAGTGTTCCACCCATGAGCGTCTGCCGTTCCACATGCGGGAACGAAACAGTC
>NZ_JARJBD010000548.1:0-418 GCF_029269925.1 Rhodococcus sp. T2V | reverse complement strand
CCATCCTCGACAAGGGCCTCGTGATCGACGCCTACGTGCGGGTCTCGCTGGTCGGCATCGAATTGCTGACCATCGACGCCCGGATCGTCGTCGCGAGCGTGGACACCTACCTGCGGTTCGCGGAGGCGGTGAACCGGCTGCAACGCTTCTAACTCGGAAGCAACCAGATCGAGGACCACACAATCAGTATCGCGCACCTGTCAAGCAAGTGCCGTTGCAGTATTAGGGCGTGTCTCCCAATGATTTGGGGTGTTGTGCTGCAGACTCTTCGCTGTGGCGCCGGCGAGCAGATACACCCAGGAGTCGGTGACCGTCCGGATCGGCCACCGCCCGTGCTCGCGGCCGATCCGCATCGCCACCCGCCGGCCCCGCCACCGGCAGTGCGCGATGATCGCCGCCCGCCACACAGGTTGGTGAT
>NZ_JARJBD010000547.1:0-421 GCF_029269925.1 Rhodococcus sp. T2V | reverse complement strand
CGAGACGGAGGAGGAACCCGAGGAAGAGACCGCTGAGGACGAGACGGAGGAGGAAGAGCCTGAGGAGGAGGAGCCCAAGCCGCGGCGGCGTCGTCCCGAGCCGCGCCGGCGTCGTCCCCAGAAGGCCGCTGCACAGAAGAAGGCGATCAACGGCCGTCTCGAGCATCTTCGTGGCATCGCGCTCGGGTTCCGGAATCTCGACCACTACATCTTGCGGTCGTTGATCCACTCCGGGCAGCTTCAGGAACGGATCAACGCACTCTGAAACGGGAAGAGCCCGCAAACAACACACAACCAACCATGTTCACGTCGCCACCGAACACCGGGAAAACCCGGCCGGTATGACCACCACGATTGGTTGTCGTCACTTTCCTGTAGAAAAAACACTTGCGTGTTCTCTCAGGACCCAACAGTATGCCGA
>NZ_JARJBD010000546.1:0-425 GCF_029269925.1 Rhodococcus sp. T2V | reverse complement strand
ATCAGGTGCATCTCCCACAGCGGCCGGCTGCGGTCGAGCAGGGTGCCGTGCAGCCATCGACCTCGTCGTGCGGACGGGTGTCCCAACCCCACTGGCCGAGTGACGTCACCGAGCGGCGGGCCCGTTTACGGAAGGGCGCCGACTTGCGTGTTCTCTCAGGACCCAACAGTATGCCGATATAACTCTTCTCCCACCGACACTCGGGCCGGCAGCAGTGAAAAGAATGCTTGTCAGTGTTCCACCCATGAGCGTCTGCCGTTCCACATGCGGGAACGAAACAGTCCGGTCGCACCGTCGGCGACCTCGACGTCGGCCGGGACGATGCCGTAGACATACACCCCGGTCGTCTGCTTCGTCTGCTTCGTCTGCTTCGTCTGCTTCGTCTGCTTCGTCTGCTCCGAGGAGGCCATCACCGGTCACCCCGC
>NZ_JARJBD010000545.1:0-437 GCF_029269925.1 Rhodococcus sp. T2V | reverse complement strand
CCTCTCACCCGGTGGTGTGCATGGACGAAAAGCCCTACCAGCTCCTCGCTCACGTTCGTGACCCGATCCCTGCAGGCCTGTGACGCGATCTGAAGGAGGACTGGCGAGTACGTGCGGCACGGGACCTGCTCGATCTTCTGCTGGGGGTGGGGCCAAATCAGAGCAGCACAGTGGGGCCAAATGGGGTTGTCATTCTCACTGGACCGGCGCATCGAGGACCTCGAGACACTCAACACCGAACTCGCCGCCTGGCAACGACAGACCAATGCCGATCAACGCCAGGTCCAGTGTCTCGAAGCAGCGGGGTGCGGAGATGTCCTCGAGGTTGACGGCCCCGAAGCTGGGTCGCAGCCGGATCAGGGTCTCGACGATCTCGTCGGGGTCCTGGGTGTCCAGGACCAGCGGGATCGAGTTCAACCCGGCGAAGTTCTTGAACA
>NZ_JARJBD010000544.1:0-447 GCF_029269925.1 Rhodococcus sp. T2V | reverse complement strand
ACTACCGGGGCTTCGCCCCAGCCCGACGAGTCGTGTCGCGGCCGCTGCGGTCCGGGGGCTCCGGCCGGTCGGGGTGATGACCCTGGTCGACGACGTCGATCGGGTGTATGAACCGTCGTAGCGGTTGGTTGGCCTACTGGCCGCCCGAACAACGCCGGACGACATCGACGCCGATTTCACCGAGCGGCTTCAGGCGTTCGTCGGCCGCGACGAAGGGTCGACGACGGAGACCGTCGTCGACCCGTTCGTCGTGACACGCCTGGTTGAGTCGCTGGGTGACCGCAACCCGGTCTACTCGTTCGCCGACACCGACGGCCTGACTGCGGACCCGGCCTGATTGCGGTCCTCGGGCGCGGGTGGGATCGGGTCGGTGGCCCCGTGGTCGGCCGCCCGTTCGAGACCGTCCCCGGGGCCCCTCGTGCCTGTGGCCCCGGGGGCGGTCGACCG
>NZ_JARJBD010000543.1:0-300 GCF_029269925.1 Rhodococcus sp. T2V | reverse complement strand
TGCGGTAGAACAGAACCGGCGAGACACTTTTGTGACCTGAACCACACATGAACGTTACTTTTACACACGGCAATATCGACATGAACGACAGTTCCGGGGGAACGGATCCGCGCAGGCAGATCCCGTTTCGGGAACGGTAAGGACACCACACGCTGATGTGATTAGCAATGCTGTATCCCAACACCTTCCGTGAATGACCGTCCCGGATCGCACACAAGAACATGTCCCCCTCACCGCACGTGACGTAGGTGATGTCGGTAAACCAGACCGCATCGAGCCGGCCCCGATCGAAGTGCCGCT